>CAZDHN010000058.1:0-15745 GCA_964505115.1 uncultured Planctomycetaceae bacterium | reverse complement strand
AAAGTTGCTGCTAGCAACAGCTTACGGAAAACTACGCTTCAGCCGGATGAACCATAATCGTTACTCGCCCCTAACCCCTAACCCCTAACCCCTAACCCCTCCGTAAGAGTACAGCAGGAACCAAGCATATGGCAGGCCATTCACACTGGGCAGGCATTAAACACAAGAAGGCGCTTATCGACGCCAAGCGCGGCAAGGTCTGGAGCAAGCTCTCCAAGGCAATCATCGTGGCGGCCAAGACGGGCGGAGGCGATCCCGACGCCAACCTCCGGCTGCGATACGCCATCGACGACGCCAAAGCCGTCAGCATGCCGAAGGACAACATCCAGCGAGCGATCAAGAAAGGCTCCGGCGCACTGGAGGGCAGCAGCTTCGATGAGATCCTCTACGAGGGCTATGGGCCGAGTGGAGTGGCCGTGCTCTGCGAGGTGCTTACCGACAATCGCAACCGCACCGCGCCCGAGGTGCGAAAATGCTTCGAGCGCTGTCACGGCAAGCTGGGTAGTACCGGCTGCGTCGCCTGGATGTTCGAGAGTAAGGGACTGTTCCTCATCCCCGCCGATAAGGCCGACGAGGATACACTCATGGAACTCGCCCTGGAAGCCGGCGCCGACGACGTCAGCCCGTCCGGCGATAACTTCGAGATCACTTGCGAACCGACCGCCTACCAGGCCGTCTCCAAGGCACTGGCCGAGGCGGATATCGAAACCGAAATGAGCCAGATAACCCGCATTCCGCGGACTACGGTAGACCTGGATGCGGCCACCGCCCGGAAAGTGCTCAAGCTGATGGAGAGCCTCGACGACCACGACGACGTGCAGAACGTCTCGGCCAACTTCAACATTCCCGAAGATGTAATGGCAGAAATCGAGGCCGAGTAGATATACTCGACGGAGTTGTCAGCTATCAGTTGTCAGTTGTCAGTTCGAATACTCAAAAGCGCCGCAGCTTCCAGTCTCTGACTACTATCAACTATCTACTACCTCGGCTACTCGTCTTCGCTATGCTCGACATGCGGCCAGTAGGTGTCGAAATCGAAGTCGGGGCTGTTGTCCAGATCGTGGCAGTTGAGGCATTGGCGCTGCTTGGCCTCTTCCTTGGTTACGCGAACGGCCTTCTGAAGCTTCTCTTGCAGGGCCATGTTGCCGCCCGTCTCGGCCTTGGCGTGCGCCTCGCCCGGCCCGTGGCAATTCTCGCAGCCGACGTCGAGCCGGTCGGGTGTCTTCTCCAGGCTCAAGTAACCGCCCTGGTAGGGGAAGTGGTGCCGCGGGTCCCAGCCGATCACGTGGCAGGAGAGGCACTCGGGATCGAACTGCCGGGGCGGCTTCAACTCGACCAGCGTGCGATGCGCCTTGGCATGACCGCTCTTCTTCCAAACGGTATAAGACTCCTCGTGACACGACTCGCACTTCTTCGAGCCGATATAATCTCCCAACAGTTCCTTTTGCGGATGCGGCACCGCGCGGATCCCCAACCCTTCATAGCCCAACCCGCGAAGCTGGTCCTGGTAGGCCGCCATCAGTAGCCGCATATCTTCCGAGCTTTCAAAACGCGAGTCCAAGGGAACCCGCTGGTAACGTAGCGGTTGAGCTTCGCTGTCGAAGATACCCAACACAATGGCGTCCATCCCCTTCTCGCCGACCTCGATAATCAGTGTCTTCGAGCCCTCGAAGATCGCCGGCTTGGCCGGCGGTTCGGGCGCGCCGCCGGCGGTAACCACGATGTTGAACTCGGGAAACCGCTTGGCCAACTCGATCGACTCCTTCATCGAGGCATGAGCTAACAGCACGAGCAGGTCGCACTTGCCCTTCAACTCGGGCAATACATTGACCAGAGCCGCCTGGGGATCGGCCAGTTCGATTTCCTGGTTGTTGAGTTCCTTTTGGGCCTGCTTGCCCAAGACCGAGGTGACTCCCACCTTCATGCCGCCGGCCTCGATGATCCGGAATCGCTCGGTGAGCTTGGCCTCGAATCCAAACAGCCCGACGTTGGCCGAGATGAAACGGCTTGGCTCGCCGTTGACGCCGGCCGCGACGGCCACCAGTTCGGCGGTGGGGAATTTCAGGTCGGTGGTGCCCATCCCGATGGCATCGTAGCCCATCTTCCGCATGGCCTCGACGGTGGTCTGCAATTTCAATTCGGCCTGACGCCCGAACCCCTTGCACAATCCGCCCACGTCCAAACCGACCACCGGCAAGCCATCTTTGCGCAGCGCCTTGAACAGCGAGTGCCGCCGGCTCAGCCCGCCCTTCATCCGGTCCAGCCCCGCACAGCCGCAAGGCTCCAGGTAACCGTCCTGGCGACCAGTAATCACGATAGCCAGCTTCGGCTTCGGCCACCCGACGAAAATCGGACCGTTCACCTTGACCGGATCGAAAGGCTCTCGCTTCGACTTGATGCTGCCTTTCGTGTCCGATTTGGCGTGTTCCACCGGTTTTGCCGCAGCCGGTTCGGTCTCGGCCGGTTTGGGCGATTCGTCGGCTACCGGCATTTCCTTCGGACGCAACGGATTGACGCTACGCTCCGGCGGTGCCTCGGCGGAAGGTTCTTCCGCGGGCGTACTCTCGGCTGGCGGACTTGGCTCGGCGGGCATCTCCGCTTCAACAGCCGGCGGCTCGGCCGGCGCCGTGGTTGGAGCGGGCTCGGCAGCCAGATCCGGCTTGGCACTCGGCTCGGTAGGCGAACACCCGACCAGGCAAACCACCAGCAACGCACCGAAGACTAGCCGAGTTTCCATAAGACGCCACGGAAAAGAAACAGACATAATTCGTCGATCCGTCATCTGATAAAAAGCCGCGACCGGTGGTCGCGCTGGAAGTTTCGCAAAACCGCACGGGTGTCGTGTCGCTGGAATCCTAGGTCAACCGTCGCCCTCAACGGCAAACCGCACGAAGATACGTAGCTTAGGTGCCTGGGGGTGGTTGGTTTCAATCAACACCTCCCCAAGCTTCCCCTGTTCCGAGCCCAGATGATTAGCCGCCCGGCTCCCCTTGGGGATTTGGATAGCTACGGGGGTTTGGGTGACGGCACCCTTGTTGATCGGCGTTGTTTTACCGACTTCCACCTTTAGAACATCATCGGGAACGACCAGGATGGGCTTGAACTTCAACTCCTTGCGGTGCGTGCCGCGAGCAACCAGCATTACCGTTCGCCGGGCTCCTTCGTTGCTTGCAACCGTGCCGAAATTCAGTACGCCCGTCTCGGAGTTCCAGCCGCGACCGACGATCGAGATGTCGCTGCCGAGGCTTCCCCTGACGAGAATGTTGATCGAGGGTGCCGATTCCAAATTGGTCCGGATGAGGATTTTCTGCTCAAACGCCCCCAAGGGCAAGCCCGGTTTTACGGTCACCCGCACCAAATATCCGCTCTGGGCCCCCTTCTCCTTGGTAAGCTCCTCGGCGCTCAGCGACTCGAAATCGATCTGGAAATTGTCGGCGGTCTGGCGATCGGACAGCACATGCTCGACGATCTCGAGCGGTTCATTCAGATGGCAGTAGATGCGGCCTTCGGCCTTGACCGTCTGGCCCGATGCTATCCGGCCGAACACCAACTCCCGAGGAACCACGCGCAAGGCGACTTCAACTTGCCCGAAAATCGTCAGTGATATCCGGCGGTGCTCGGGATCGTTTGTGAAGATGACCGCGCTTTGGCGAAATGGGCCGCTAAACTCGTTGCAGGTCCATTCCAGGGCCACCTTGGTCGACTTGCCCGGCGCGATTTCTCCGTCATCCAGCTTTATCACCGTGCATTTGCAGGAGCTGTCGCCCTCGCTCAGCACGAGCGGTCCCTCGCCCTTGTTGGTGAAGACGAATTCGTGCCGGCCCTTGGCGTTGCTGTCCATGATGCCGAAATTGTACTCATCCTTGTCGAGCACGACCTTTGGTTGAGGGCCGCTTGCCACGGCCACGGAAGGCATTCGCGGATCGCCGCTGCCGACCGCCCCCGCAAGCTCGTCCGGCCGGGACGAGACGCCCAACCGCACCATCGCCGTACCCGCGCCGGCCGTAATGCCAAGAACCAGAGTCAGAATAAGCAGGATCCAAGTTTTCATGGGAGATTAGGGGCTCAAGTTGTGAGTTCTAAAGGATCTTCATATTTAGTAGACAATAAAATCGGCCGGGTAGTCAAGGACCTCGACTACTCACTACGCTCCAGCCGCCGGCGGAGTTCCGGGGAGAGCTTCTTGTCGGCGTGGGGTGTCAGGCCGTCCAGCCGCAGGGCCGCTTCCGCCTCGCGGCGGAAACCCTCGTTATCGTCGGCCACGGCCAAGGCCAAAGCAAGTTGCGCCCGACAATAACCACTGCTCGGATACAACTCGACCGCCCGGCGGTAGGCCAACACGGCCTTGACGGCATCGTCCGGCCGGCGCGTGGCTAGGTAGATGGTCGTGTATTGCTCGCCGGCCTCTAGCCAGGCCGCATTCGAGTTGGGCGTAAGATCCAGTGACTTGGCCGAATAGACACGGAACCGATCCAACGTCTCGTCGCTCGGGTTCTGTTGCCAACCGGCCAGCGCCAGCGCGGCCAACTGCCGCCATGGCTCGGGGGAAAGCGGGTCGGCGGCCGCCGCCTGTTCGAGATACCGCCACTGCTCGGCCGGCAGCCGCCCGGCCATTCGCACCGCGGAGCGACTCCGCAGCACGGGACCGTAGGCCGTCGTGTGGCAGGCAACCGCCAGTCCGACGGCCGCCGCCAGTCCGAGATAAGCGGCCCAGCGCGGCAGGCCGATGGGCCGATCTTTCTCGACCGCTCCGAGCCCCAGTGCCAGCAGCAGCCAGAACGTGCCGGCAACGCCGGGAAATCCAATTCCGCCAGCCGCCAGCAGATTCACCAACAACACGAGCAAGCCGATTCCGATCAGCCCGCGAGGCAAGCGTCCGTCGCGCACCCAGGGCCGCAGCATCGCCAGCGTGCCCACCGCGAGCGGCAGACCGACAACGAACACGGCCCGACCCGGTGATGCCGTGCTCATCAAACCGAGCGGCAAGCCCAGCAGGAACCCAAACGCCGCGCCGCCGAAGACGAATCGCTCAGTCGGGGACTGGTCCATTTTTCGGCCAATTGATGCATTCTTGGGCCCATCGTTGGCCGAAAACATGGACCTGTCCCCTTCCGCAGCGCTGTCCCCTTCCGCAGCGCTGTCCCCTTCCGCAGCGCTGTCCCCTTCCGTAGCACTTTCTGCCGGATGCCTCCAGAGCGACCAGGCGAAGCAGCCCAGCACGGCCAGCATTGCCAGCAGGGCGGGCGTACCGGCCGTAGCGCCGACTTCCAGGAGGAAATTGTGCGGATCGGCTACTTCTTCGCTTGCCTCGGGCAGCTTGTAGGCCGTATAGGCATGTTGGAAGTTGCCCGGCCCGCAGCCCGCCAGCGGATGTTCGCCGATCATTTTGAGCGTGCTTTGCCAGTACTGGACCCGATAGCCAAGCGACTTGGATGCTTCGGAGAGCACCTTTGCGTCGAGCCCGCCGGCGGCGATTGCCGCGGCCAGCAAGACGGCCGTCAGGCTCGCGGCGGTCGCCGGCAGTTTCCAGCCGAGCCGTCCGCTTCGCCGCAGTCCCAGCAGCCACACCAGCAGTAATCCCAGCGCGGTTGCCAGGTATGCGCTTCGGCTCTTGGTCAGAATCAGACAGCCGGCAATCGGCAGCCCGGCCGCGGCGACGGTCCACCAGGCGCGGGGCTTGCGCGAGATGAGTCCGATGCCCACAAGCACAACCAGCCAGGGCGACAAATAACCGGCCAGCGAATTGGTCAGGGCGAATGTACCGATCGGTTCGGTGCTCGCCAGCCGCATCTCGAAAAGGTTTCGCTGCACCGAGCCGGGTGGAAACCACATGTCGGCCTCGCGAAGCGCGCGGTCGGGATCTTGGGCATACTCGGCCCGGGCTTGGGGTAGCTCGTGGAAGTACTGATACAGACCGTAACCGGCCAAGGCAACCGCCAGCGAGATCATCACGGCCGCCACGGCCCGGGCGGCTCGACCGTTGACGATCAACTGCCGGGCGAGAAAGAAGCCGAGCCCCAGGCCGATCCATTGCCAGATCATGTTTACCGCCGGACGCGGGCTGCCATGCCCCGCCGCGTATATTCCAGCGACGGCGTAAAGCACGATCAGAATGGCCACGGCCGCGTCGGTCGGGGCAAAACGGAGCGAGAAACGCGGACGCCCGATGGCGCCCAAGAACCAGACGGCCGCCAGCACGGTCCAAAGCATTGCCACCGTCAGGCCGTCGCCCTGGGCGGCCGATTCGCTGGGAAATAGCGGCCTAACGACAAACAGCGCGCACGTCGCGCCAAGAAGCCAGGGACGCAACCGGTCGCCCGGCGCCGACTCGTCGGCCTGCTCGGTCATGGTCTCTTGCATCGAGCTAATCGTCCCCGTCCCGTGGAAATTTCTGTCGGGCGGCCGCTTCCAGCACGCCGACGAGGACCAACATGCAACCTACCAGCAGCAGAACGATGCAAGCGCCGGCCGCGTTTACCTGATGCAGCAGCAGTGCTCCCAGTCCGCAGGTGGCCGTTGCCAGGTAGATTGCCGCCACGGCTTGAGCCTTGCTCATCCCCAGTTCGACCAGCCGGTGGGAGAAATGGCTTCGGTCGCCCACGAACGGGCTTCGACCCGCCCTAAGTCGAATTATCACCACCGACACGGTATCGTAAAGCGGCACGGCCAGCACGCAAAGCGGGGCTAAAATTGCATGGCGCGGCACGTCGTTGCCGGCGAACGTGGCCGATAGCGTGGCCATGGCCAACAGGTAACCGATCAGGTAGCTGCCCGCGTCGCCCATGAAAAGTTTCGCCGGCGGCCGATTGTGCCACAAGAAGCCGAGCAGCGAGCCGACCAGAACCAGAAGGAAGCCGGCCACGAACAGTTGCGGCTGGTTGGTGATCGGGTCGGGAGCCAGGAGCATTACGGCTGCCAGCATGGAAGCGGCGATTGCCGCCACGCCGGCCGACAGGCCGTCCATGTTGTCGAGCATGTTGAACGAGTTGACCAAGCCGACGATCCAAAGCACGCTAATCGCGCCGGTCAGCAGCGGGGCGTCGATAAACAGGCTGACTCGCCATCCCAACAGGACCATCGCAAGGGCGACGACCGTTTGCACGGCCAGCCGAAGCCGCCAGTCCAGGCCGCGCCGGTCGTCAAAAAGCCCCAATAGCATCAGCACCGTCGCCCCGGCCAGCAATACCCAGAGTTTCGCCGATTGCTGGACCAGGCCGGGCAGATGGATCGCAACGAACTGGGGCAACCGCGCGGCTACCGCGTCGGGCATCACCCAAAGAGCGACTTGCCCCAAGCCGAACGGCACCACGATACCCAACCAGATGGCCAGACCGCCGCTGGTGGGCATGGGCCGGGCGTGAATCTTCCTTTGGCCGGGCCGATCGACCAGCCCCAGGCGCGGCGCCCAACGCCGAACCGCCCAGGCGGCCGTCCAACAGATCAGCATGGCGGGCAGAATCGCGCCCGTTATCAGCCAAGTCACTTTGCCGAGCCCTCTTTCTGCAAAGTCTGAACCACCTGCCGGCACTCGGAAAAGAACCGCTGGTAGTCGTCGCGGCGGTAGTCGCCAAAAGTGAAATCGTTATGTTGCCAGCGGCCGTGCCGGTAGTACAGCGTTATCTCGGCATGGATTCCGCGCCCCAGATAAATTCGATTGGCGAAACCCTTGGTCGAGGCCAGCACCAGCTTGCCCGGCGTCATGTAGCCCGGGTCGAGGTTCAACGGCCGCGGCTCGTCGTGGTCGCTCAACTCGGCGTACTCTTCCTCCCAACGGTTGCTGGCAAGCTTCAGTTCGACCAAATCACCCGGATCAATAAGTTGGCTGAAGGTGAAAAAAATCTTCCGCAGGTCCGAGCCCATGGTCGGCTGGTAATAGTCGGTCTGATCGAATTCAAACGCCGGGCTCTCCAAAGCCAGCGGTCCCCATGCCTCGACGGCCCGACGCCGGGCCCAATCGAGCGCCGCCGGATGACGGCTGAAGGCGGCCATCAGCAGCAGAACCGGCTCGGGCTGAGTTGCTTGGCCCATCGCGGATAAGACGTCGAGTGGAGTTAGATATCGTGAAGGTCCGTACCCACGCTATTCTACCAGCAACCGCACCGGCTGGAAATGCGCTCGCGATGGTATCGAGTTTGTAATGAGTGTTCGCCCCGCATAGTCTCCCCTCTCCCTTTGGGAGAGGGGCCGGGGGTGGGCTCCCAAAAATGTGGAGGTAATACACTCAATTCTTCCACTGAAACGATCCCGGTCTTGTTCCGTTGGCTCGCGTGGCTTAGGCCCAAGGGGCCGCGCTATCATAGCCCGGGGCGCAGCCCCGGGACTGACGCAAGATACCCAACCGGAAGGCCCAACGGGCCGCGCTAAGGCGAATAGCGCGCCCCGTTGGGGCTTCCAGCCTGGTATGGTTCGCCTACCCAGGACTTCGTCCTGGGCATGATAGCGCGGCCCGTTGGGCCTAAAAGCGCGAAACAGAACCAGCGTAATAATGGATTCCACATATCTCCACATTTTCATCAGCCCAGGCCGGGGGTGAGGGCGGATTTGCTTGAAAACCGCCAACACTGAGAATCAAGTAGTCTGCTCGGATTCGCCCCTCACCCTAGCCCTCTCCCAAAGGGAGAGGGGACCGGCGACCAGCGGTCGCGGCTTTATAGTGAGGCGTTGCACATCGCCTCACTTGCCTACTTCCTTGCGGACAAACTTCACGCGCGGCTTGCCGCCGGCGCCGGTGAGGTGCTCGGAGAGGTAACGCTGGTGCAGACGCTTGTTGTGGGGTGGACGGAAGTCGTCGCCCTTCTGCAGGATGGGGCGATGCTCGGACATGCCGCCAAACGCCCGCGAGCCGGCCGCCTGACAGGGAAACCAGTGGCCCTTGCCTTCCTTGTCTTCGAGGTAGAACTCCGGATAGCAGTGGCCGGGTATCCAAACGGTTCGGGCCGGTATGTTGCTCGCCCGGCAAATGGCGATGAAGAGCGAAGTCAACTCCTCGCAGTCGCCCGTGCCGTCCTTCAGCGCGGCCAAAGCGCCTTTAAGCGGGCCGTTCTTGTACTCGACTTTCTCGCGGACCCAATCGTAAATTGCCTCGACCCGATCCCAAGCCGTCTCGGTGTCGGTGCCGATCTGCTTCGCCAGCGAGCGGATCTTCGCGTGCCGGCTTTCAATGTACGGGCTGGGGCCCAGATACTTGCGGACCGTGCGGTCCAATTTCCTCAGATCGGGTAGCACGTACTGATCGGTGTTTTCCGGTGCTACTTGGGCGGTTCGGGTGATCTCGAAGGTTACCAGCGCCTTGGCCTCTTCGCCGGCCGGCAGATTGGGAATCCGCACGACCATCTGCTTGACCGTGCCCTCGACCATCTGGTAGCTGACCTTCGCGCTGGGGGAGACATCCTCCTCGACGATTTTGACCTGCTGCTCGGGCCAATCGATGGGAACCGGCGCGGTGCCGACGATCCCCCGGCAAGGCCCGCGGTGCGCCTGCACGAGCATGCCCGCCTGCCAAAGTTGTACCCGCGTGTCACCCATACCCGAACCGCCCGGATCGCCTTTCTGGAACTGCGCGCTGGCGACCGTGGTGAGGCAGAACATAATCAAAACGGCAATGCAAAGTCGAACTCGCACGAAAAACTCCTCGTTGTTTTGGTTACTCTGGATTATTCATGGATAAATCGTAACCCGAAGCGTAAGCGAGGGACGATTGGCGGATTTTCTCGCATTGGCTTGGCACCTGCCGCCGCACGCTGTCTCATCGTACGCGTGACAGATAAGGGACAAAACTCGTTTGGCATCCCTCGCTTACGCTTCGGGTTACTATGGTTGGAGCGCTACCTCTATTCTAATCCACTTGGCCAATAAATCTCACGAAAAAACGGTGGAATACTCGGCCACAAACCACTTGCCAAGATCGCCCAAATGCGGTCGAATGCCTTCGCGCTCCGTTACAAACCGGATAATCCACAAAACAACCCCATTGGGAGATTGCCGTAATGTGCCAGCAGCAGATTACTCGGCAGAAAATCGAAGAAATCACCAGCGCCTTTATGACGGCCTGCACGCTGGGAGCGGCCGCCGAGTTGGACATCTTCACCACGCTCGGCGACCGGTCGCTAGCGGCCGACGAACTGGCCCAGCGGCTCCACACCGACCGGCGGGCGACCCGAATCCTGCTGGACGCGGTCGCCGCGATCGGCTTTCTCGACAAGCTGGGCGACCGCTACTCGGTCCCGGCCGAAGCCCGCGGCTGGCTGAGCACCGGCGGGCCCGACACGATGCTGCCGATGATCCACCACCGCACGAACCTGATGCGTCACTGGAGTCACTTGTCCCAGATCACCAAGACGGGCGTCCCTTGCCCGTATCCGGAAAGCATCCGGGGCGCGGAGGCAGATCGGGCCACGTTCATCGCGGCCATGCATACTTACTCCGGCCCCGTGGCCGAGGAAGTGGTGGGCCGGCTGGGGCCGCTCTCGTTTCGCCGCCTGCTGGACGTGGGCGGCGCGTCGGGCACTTGGACACTGGCCCTATTGCGCGCGGTGCCCCAAGCCAGCGCGACAATCTTCGACCTGCCCGACTCGGTCCGGCAGGCGGCCGATCGGATCGCCGCCTCGTCGGCGGCCGAGCGGATCACGCTCGCCGAGGGCGACTTCTACCGGGACGACCTACCAACCGGGTTCGACTTCGCCTGGGTCAGCGCAATCATCCACCAGCACGACCGCCGGCACAATCGGGACCTGTTCGCCAAGGTTTACAAGGCCCTGGAGCCAGGCGGCCGGATAGCGATCCGCGACGTGGTAATGGAACCCGACCGAATCCATCCGCGCTTCGGCGCCCTGTTCGCAATCAACATGCTGGTAAATACCGACAGCGGCGGCACTTTCACGTTCGACGAAATCGCCCGAGACCTCGAAGCCGCCGGCTTCACCGAGCCCCGCCTACGGTCCACCGACCCGGCAATGAACGGTCTGGTAGTGGCCAGGAAAGCGTAACGTGGGTGACCGTTTGGGTGCCACTGCTGGCTTGCCCAGCAGTGTTTTTGCGGGGCCTGTAACTCGCACTGCTGGACAAGCCGGCAGTGGCACCCTTTCTGAACGAACGCACCTACCGTTTGCAAATGGGGGGCCTGCGGTCCACCATGCCTTTATGCTCAGTCCGGCGGAAGAATAGGGGAACGAAAGGCCCCGCTTGTTCGTCTATATCGATAAGTAACGCCTCGCGCCAAAGGCATTCTTCCACAAGCTCTCATAAACCAACCACAAACGCAAAGGAATCTCCGATGAACCAGTCATTACGTCCAATCGGTCTGGCTACGCTATTGTTGGGGATGTTTTGCGTCTGGCCGTCGCTGGCCGATGGCGCGCCATCCGGCGGGGTGCCTTTGGTCGACGAGCCGATCCGCGAGGCGATGCAGGACGGCGACTACGCCCGAGCTATCGTGGCCATCGACGCGGCCATTGCCGCCAAGGCCAAGTCGCCCGACTATTTGACCTACCTCAAAGGTCGCGCGCTGCACATGCAGAAGAAATACGTCGAGGCCGTGGCCGTCTTCGACCAGTTCGAGAAGCAATTCCCCAAAAGCGCCTGGCTGCGTCGGGCTCGATTCGCCAAGGCAGTGTCGCTGGCTCGAAAGGGAGATTTCCGCGGCGCGGAGTTGATCTATCGGGCGGAGGCCGAGTATCTGCTCTCCGGCGACCGCAAGCAGCAAATCGCCGACATCTACCTGGAATTCGCCCGGGCGTACTTCGAACCGCCGGAATAAAACAAGAAGCCCGACCATGCCAAGGCCCTGGAGTTCTTTAACAAGGCACTGGAGATGGGCCCCAAGCCGGAGAGTCGGGCGGAGGTCGAGTTGCTGGTGGCGCGATGTCACCAGGAGTTGAAGCAGCTTGGCGATGCGGCCAAGTTGTACGCCAAGTTCATCGAGGACCACACGGCCAGCCCGTTGGACATCGAGGCCCGATACCGGTTGGGCCAGTGTCGCCTGGCCGAGGGCAACTTGAAGCAAGCCCGACGCGTCTGGCAGGACCTGCTGGCCAAGCACGTCGATTCGCAATCGGAGCGAATCGCCGAGGCGAGTTTCTATCTGTCGCGAACCTTCAACGCCCCCAATCCGCCTGGCGACGACCAGTTGAGCCTGGCCGTGGGCGCCTTGGAGTCTTTCGTCGAGCGGTTTGCCGAGCATAAGCTGGCCGGCCGAGCGCATCTGGAGATTGCCCAATGCTACGTTGTTCGCCAGCGCTACGAGGACGCCGCCAAGAGCCTCACCCGCTTCCTGGCCGACGAGCGCTACAAGGACCGCGACGAAGTGCCCGACGCCCGAAACCTGCTGGGTCGCTCGTACCTGCTGCAAAAGAAGTTCGCCGAGGCGCTGGCCACTTGGCGCGAGTATCTGGCCAAGCATCCGAGCGAGGCCCAGTACCTGATCGGTGTCACGCTGGAAGAGGAACTGGGCAAGTTGGACGAAGCGCTCAAGGAGTATCGCAAGCTGAACTGGGGTAGCCAGGCAAGCAGCGCCATGCAAGCGGCCGCCCGGCTCACCCAGAAGACCATGACCGTGGCCACCGAGCGGACATTCCGTAGCGACGAAACACCCGGGCTGAAACTCACCACGCGGAACATCGAGACGCTGACCGTTCGGGCGTATAAGGTCGATTTGGAGACCTACTTCCGCAAAATGCATCTGGCCGACCGCGTCGAGCAGTTAGACATCGCGCTGATCGACCCCGACGCCACTTTCGAGTTCAAGGTGCCCAAGTACGAGAAATATCGCAAGCTGGAAAGCCGGATCGAGGTGCCGCTGCCCAAGAAGGCGACCGCCGGCGTGATGATCGTTACCGTAAGCAGCAAGACACTGGAAGCCACCACGTTGGTCGTCCAAAGCGATCTGGACGCCATCGTAAAAAGCTCCCGCGACGAGGTCTTTGTCTTCGCCCAGAACATGCTCACCGGCAAGCCCTGGCCGGACGTTCGGCTGTTGATCTCCGACGGCAGAAACGTCTTCGCCGAGGCCGTAACCGGCGACAACGGCGTGGCCGCAACGGCTAAACGCAACTGCACAAACCACTGTACAACATGCGCGCACCTAGAATTCACCCGGGATGACCTCGCCGCCGTCGGGTGTGCCCAGCGATTGCCAGATATCCAAGGCGATCGTCTCGCCTACAAATCGCGAGCTACCGTCGCACAGGCCGACCATCACGCCGCCGGGGTGCATGCTGCGAGAGGTGTGCACCACTTTGTTTAGAGTGGTGAGCACGCCCCCGAACGGTCCGCCGCCGAGCAGACACGGCCCCGCGGCATTGGGCTGGCCGTCGGCCGAGTCGCACCAGCGAACGGTGTCCGGCGTTGGATCGTTTGGGCCGTAGTTCTCCATGAACAGCGGCCCTTCGTCGTAAGTTTGCACGCAGCGCTGCGTGCATTCGTGGCCGCAAACCAATTCGGAGGTCAGCAGGGTGTTCGATGTGCCGTCCAGGATATCGGCGATACGGGCGCCACGGCTGAAGCCGAACACACCGGGCACCCGCTCGTCGGGGCCCAGGTTCGGCAGCTTGCTGGGCGAGACGATCGTGCCCTCCATCGGTCCCACGCCGAAACTGGCGGCATAGGAGATTCGCGCGCTCTGCTTGCTCCTGTCGGCCGGCCAACACTTGTAGTTCTCGTTGAACCGTTTCTGGACCGTGGGGTCGGAGGGACATTGCCAGGTGGGAATCGCCGTCTGGTAAACCGGCAGAAGAGTTGGCGGCGGCACGCGCACCTGGCCGGCCAGGTAGCCCCAGTCCATCCGGTCGTCCAGGCTTTCTTGCTCCATGTAAGCGAACAGCCGCACACACCAAGGCCACTCGGTCCGCCGGCCGCTGCTGTTGGGATAACCGCAACCCGGCGGGAACTGCCCGTTGACGTTATGGTACATGTGGCAGGCCAGGCCGATCTGCTTCGAGTTATTGCCGCACTGCATTCGCCGGGCGGCCTCGCGCGCGGATTGAACGGCCGGAAGCAACAACGCGATCAGAATCCCGATGATCGTGATGACCACCAAGAGTTCAACCAGGGTAAAACCTTCGGCGCTCCGCGGACAACCCAAGCCCGGAGAGCGAATCCGCGACGCCCGCATCGTATCCATCATTAGCTCCACACTTCATAAACCGCAAGTCGCGCAACAAGCAGGCTAGCGGCGGCGGCGTCTGATTAACGGAAGGACCAGTAGCGACCCAAGCCCGAAGAGCAAACAACTCGCCGGCTCGGGAATCTGCCAGATGCGGAAATTGTCGAAGCGTTGGTAGGTGGCCACCGTCGGCGTGTAGAGCCCGAACCCCGTCACGGCCACGTCGGAGGGAAGCGTCACCACGGTATCCCCCAGGATCAACCGCGTGCCGGGTACGAAGTCCAACGCGAGCCACTCGGCGCCGGCCAGATCGAAGGTTACGTCGAGATACCATTCATCATCGATGCCGTTGATGAATGTCCTTTGGGCGTCGTCGTTATCGAATGTCTGGACGGAGGCGTACCATTCGTCGTCAAGTCGCACGGCAACGCGGA
Organism: uncultured Planctomycetaceae bacterium; assembly: GCA_964505115.1. Classification (GTDB taxonomy): domain Bacteria; phylum Planctomycetota; class Planctomycetia; order Pirellulales; family Thermoguttaceae; genus CAZDHN01. Next base: position 1,213 of record CAZDHN010000058.1, on the reverse strand, counting down.
AAATGTCATCCAGAGAGCCGTTGCGCTGGTCCCACTAGAAAGAGCCGACCTGATCGATGTCGTCGATCTGAAACTCCTCCGTCCAGTGTATGTAATTGGCGGAAAGCGCCCAGCGGGAGTAGTAGCCATTCGCCAGACTAGAATGCTCGGGGCTCGAGTTCACGGGCAGCCATTCCTGGGAGCCTTCCCCGTCGAATATCGTGGTGCTGCCGCTGGGAGTTGCGATGGCCAAATGGTGCGCTCTCCAGCCTTCCACGGTGGTGCCACCGACACCGCCGCTGAAATCCCGGTGGGCTGTCCCGTTGCCTGGCCCGTCGTTGGGGAAGGTCTCGCGGTAGAGGAGTCCGACCTCGGCGATCGTTGCGCCCCAGTTATTGTGAAGGTACGCTGCCTCTCCCTGGGTCAATGTCCCACGGTAGAACTGAACGTCGTCGATCCAGCCGCCCGTGAGCTTGTAGCCGCTGTCGTCAGTTCGGGCACCGATGTAAACGGGCACGGAGTTGGTTTTTGAGCCGACGGCACTTGTCCCTTCGATGCCACCGTCCAGGTAGAGAGTCGCGCCGGACGTGCCCACCGACAAGGCCACGTGATGGACCGCGTCATCGTCGACATCGGATCCGTAGACCGACCAAGTGCCTCCGAGGTACGAACTCAGATTTCCACTGCCGTCGATGTACAATTGGTACTGCCGGTCCGCGCCGGCGGCGACGGCCTTGCCGAAAAGCGTGCCTTGCTTGCCGTTGGGAACCTTGAACCAGCCGCTTATCGAAAACTCGTCGATGCCGGGCAGGAAGTCCAGCACGCTGGGACTGTCCAGGTCGATTGAGTGATTGCTGGAATTGCCGAAGGCGGCAGCCGCAGTGCCCTCAATGTAATCATCGCCCTGCGTACCCTCGCTAGGGGTGGCCGCGCCGCGGGTACCGACCAGACCGTATCCGGACGAGTCGGTTATCGACGTGTCCAGATCGTCGAGCGTGTAGTGGGCAACCAGGGCAACCGGAGCGGCGTCGGCCATGGTGCCGATGGCGACCAACAACAGAAGGCACGACAGAGAACTGACTAATCGAATCAACATGACAAGGCTCCTCGAGAAATGAAGATCAAGGGCTGTGCGTACTGCCAACTCCGGTCCGGTTCATCCACACTCTTCAATTCATTCTACCAAGGCTATCGCCCGTGTTAATTATAATATCCAACAAAATATTTATAAGTT
>CAZDHN010000057.1:0-16004 GCA_964505115.1 uncultured Planctomycetaceae bacterium | reverse complement strand
CCCCGCTTCGAGGAAGTGTTGCCCAACGTGCCGAACCCAAAATCGCCCTGGATGCACATGACGGGCAAACGCGTCTGGCGGGCGCACGGGGCCAGTAATCGGGAGGGCGACTACGACCATTGGAAACGCGTCGCCCGACATGGCATGACCCAAATCGTGGTAACCGACCACGAAACCGGCTGGCGCGACGGCGGCGAGAGTTTCACGATGCGAACTCGGGCCGCGCCCGGCAAGGGCGGTGACGAGGGCCAACTCGAATACGCCCGAAAGATGCTCGCCCTGGGGTTCGTCTACGGTCCGTACAACAACTACACCGACTATGCCCCGGTCAACCGGCACTGGAACGAGGATTGGGTCTCGCGAATGTCCGACGGCGACTGGCGTCGGGCGTGGGCCCGATGCTACAACCCCAAGCCGGCTCGGGCGGTCGAAGTGGAAGCCCGGCTGGCTCCAATGATCCAAGAAAAATTCCACTTCAACACGGCCTATTGCGACGTACACACGGCCGTGCAGCCGTGGCGATACTGCGATTTCGACGCTCGCGTGCCGGGCGCGGGCACCTTCGCGGCGACGTTTTACGCCTACGGCGAGATCATGCTGCATCAGAAGCGAACTTGGAACGGGCCGGTTTACAGCGAGGGCAACAACCACTGGTACTACTGCGGCCTGACCGACGGCAACTACGGTCAGGACCAACTCGCCCGACTGGCTGAAAACCCCTGGCTGGTCGACTTCGATCTACGAAAGCTCCATCCGCTCTGCTGCAACTTCGGCATGGGTAACGTGGGCATGTTCTTCGGCCGCCGCCAGAGCCTGGGCGGCACGCCCGAGGAGCGCGAGGCCCGGCTCGACAAGTTCCTGGCCGCCACGTTGGCTTTCGGTCACACGGGCTTCCTGGTCATGCAGGGCGGGATGCAAAACACGGTGCGCAGCTACTTCACCGTGCAGCAGATCCACGCCCGGTATGCCGAACAGACGGCGGTCGACATCCGCTACGCCGACCAACGGGGCACGCTGCTCGACACCAGCGCCGCCGTGGCTGCCGACGCCTTCCGCCGCTCGCAGGTCGCAACGACCTACTCCGACGGCCTGCGCGTCTTCGTCAACGGGCACCCAACCGATATCTGGAAGGTGGCCGGCGCCAAACTGCCGCCGAACGGTTGGGTGGTCGACGATTCGAAGGCGAAGAAACTCGTCGCCTTTAGCGCGCTGGTCGACGGGCGTCGGGCAGATTACGTCGACTCGCCGGCTTACATCTATGCCGATGGCCGGGGCCGCTTCACCCGATTCGACAAAGCGGCCTGCGACGGCCAGATGATCGCGCTACTGCGGGCCGATGGCACGCTGGAACTGATCCCGGTTGGTGGATGCGAGTCGTTCGGTGTCTCGCTTGCCGGGCGGACGGCCACGGCCGTGGCGCTCGATGCCGAGCGCAAGCCGCTTGGTCCGGCCGAAACCCGCCTGGGCCGAGGGCTGGTCTACGTTACGCCCGTGAAAAATGCGTTTAGCTATGTGCTCACGCCGGGCGCAGCGGCGGAGGTCTCGCTGAAATGCGAACGTGACGAGCCCGTGCCGGGCGAGGTGGTCAACGTATCGGGCAAGACGCAACACTCGTATCGAATCCCGGCCGACGCCGTGCCCGGCAGCCGAATCTGGCAGCAGTTCGACGGGGCCTGGATCGACTTCACCGTGCGCCCGTTGGTCGATACGCAGCTTGCGCTCGACGGAGATTTGCATCTGCAACTCAGGCCGCGTCTGGCCGCCGAGTCGGACGCCAAGGTAACGCTGGCCGGGCAGACGCAAACCGTGAAGCTGGTGCCGGGCAAAAAAGTCGCGTTGGTCTTCCCCTTCCAGCGTCCAGAAAAGGAAGCAGTGAGCGAATTGCCGCTAACGGTAACGGCCGGCGAGTTGATCCACCATGGTAAGTGGTATCTGAAGACCGAGCTGGACATCGTTACGCTGGCCGAATTGTCCAACGAGATGCAGACCGGCCAGTGCCTGCGAAAGCAGGCCGAGCGGCCGCTTGGCGATCATAGCGGCGCCCAGGTCGTTCCGCGAGAGATGAGTTGCGGCGAGGTGAGCAAGCAGTGCATCTTCATGCATCCGCCTTACAAGACGGGCGTCGGCTATTCGTTCGCGCTGCTTGAGCCGGTTCAATTGCCCAAGGCACCGCGGGCGGCGTTTCGTTGTAAGATCGGCAAGGCCGACGGTAGCGACCCGGGCGACGGCATCCTCTTCCGCGTGGCCGTGGTTGCGGCCGACGGCGGCGAAACGGTCGTTGCCGAGAAGCAGTGGATCAAGCACGCCTGGACACCACTCGAGGCCGACCTCTCGCCTTGGGCCGGCCAGACGGTGCGAATCAAACTCATCGCCGACGTTGGACCCGGCGATAACTCATCGGGCGATTGGGCCGCCTGGACCGGGTTGAAGATCGAGAGCACGAGCGAGCAACTCGTCCCCACGCTGCACGATCAGCCCGTCCGACTGCTGCATGAACCGGGGCAACATCCGCCGCAAAAGGGCCTTGCGCCGGCCGACCCGCGGAAGGCCAAGCGCGGCGTGCTCCACTTCCAGGGCATGGGTTTGCAGAGCTCCGGTCGGTACGTCTCGCAAGGCAGTCTTAACGGCGTACCGCTAGGGCAGGTTCCGGGCGCCGGCGGCCAGGAGGCGAAGGGCATCTGGTCCGACGCCCAGATCGTTTTGCCGCCCGAGGCAATCGCCACACTTGGCCGCTGGAACACATTCAAGCTAAAAAACCCCGGCGGCGACAATTTCAAGATCGGCCGCTTCCGGATCGAACTCGACCTGGCCGACGGCCGCATCTGCTCGTCCGACATTGCCACGACCGTCTACACGCAACCCCCCGAGTGGCTGTACGCCGAAGGCACCGGCGTCCCGCTGGACGAGGAGATTGAAGCCCGAATTCGCTTTTCGGGCGTCGTCGAGCGTTAGCGGCTTGCGGTTTCGCGTCAATTTCCGGGGTTTGGGAAAGAATGAGAGCTTTTGCCCTCCAATTTTCGGCCCCGGAGTGGGTAGTATTGATAGAGGGGCGTGTGCCGCGTGTGTGTTGCTTTCTGCATCAAGCGAATTGGCGACTCTTATTCCATGACCGATCCGTCGCGTACCGAGGAATTCGTGCGACTGCTGACGCTGCATCAGCGGCGGGTGTATGTGTTCATCTTGGCCCAACTGCCGAATCGGGCCGACGCGGACGATGTGCTCCAGGAAACCAACGTCGTGCTCTGGAACAAGTTCGACCAGTACCAGCCGGGCAGCGATTTCCGGTCATGGGCGGCTCGGGTGGCACATTTCGAGGTACTCAAGTTCTGCGGGCGGCGGCGTAAGGGGGTTCTCTATTTTAGCGATCCGCTCGTGGAGGACCTCTTGACAATGGCCCTGGCCCGGGCCGACGAACTCGATGCCCGGCAGGAGGCGCTGGCCCATTGCCTGACCAAGCTCCGCCCACGCGACCGCGACCTGATCCGCCGTCGCTACAGCCCGGGCGCGTCGACCAAGAGCGTTGCCCACGGGGTGGGCCGCTCGGTGGACGCGATCTACAAGGCACTCCAACGGATCCACGATACGCTGTTCCAGTGCATCGGTCGGACACTTGCCAAGGAGGGGGCTGAATGACGCTTCGAGAAAATCAATTCGACGAACTGCGGGAACTGATCGGGGCGATCTCGGAAGACCGGCTCACCGCCGATCAGGCGGCCCGACTGGAACAACTCCTAGGCGAGGACGAAGCGGCCCGGTGGTTCTACCTCGAGTATATCGACCTGATTGGCGGATTGCATTGGGAAGGCGCGGCCGAGCGTGAATCGCCCTCGCTGCCTCCCGTGCCGGCACCCGGGCTACCGGTCGATCTCTTGCAGCGAGGCATGGACTTCGGTTCCCGGACCACCCCGTTCTCGTTGATCGTTGCCGGGCTGGCGCTGGGCACGTTGCTGACGGTGCTGGCATTTTGGGCCGCGCCGCGGTATTTCAGGAATCACCCCCAGCCCGACCTCCAGCCGGCCGTCACGTACGTCGCACGTTTGACTCGGACCGTCGACTGCAAGTGGAGCGACCGGCGGGTCCCGCCCATGCCGGGCGACTTCCTCCATATGGGCCGAATGCTGGATCTGGAGGCTGGGCTGGCCGAAATCACCTTCGACAGCGGCGCCCGGGCGGTTTTGGAGGGCCCGGCCGTCTTGGTCATCGAGTCGGTCGGCGGCATGCGCATCGAGTCGGGCAAGCTGGTTGTAAACGTACCGGAGACGGCCACCGGATTCACTGTCCGCACGCCCGCCGCGCTGCTGACGGACCTAGGCACCGAGTTTGGTGTCGAGGTCGGCGAGTCGGGCGCGACGCGGCTCTGCGTGTTCAAGGGGGCGGTGCGGGTGGATACGGAAGAGGCGCCGGGCAAGGTGGTTCGCGCCGGCCAGGCGGTCCATGTCGAGACCGCCCTGGGTATCGCGGTCCTCGCCGCGCCGGTCGAGCCGGAGCGGTTCGCCCGTAGCCGGCGCGCGCTGGCCGACAACGCGGGCCAAGGCGAGCGATTTCGGGGTTCCTACGACGGCAGTTACCCACCCGACAATCCGCCCGCCGGCCGCGACCGCTGGATCGTCGCCCGCGAGGGCAGCGGCCGGATCGTACCCAATTCCGACATCGGCCGGGAGTCGCCCGGCGTGGCTAGCTTTTTGGACAAGGGCGGCAACCGCTTGCAGGTCTTTCGCCCGCACTCCAGCGAGGACTGGGGCTCCAATCCGGCGACCGTCGAGTATGAATTCCATGCCCGGCTGAAAATCGGAAAGAAGACCAAAACGCAGCCGGACCAGAGTTGGGCCTATCAGGTTTTCGGCTTCCGCGACGAGGGCGGCGAGGGAAGGATTGTCGCCCTGGGCTGGTATTACGACCTGAAAGGCGGCGGCCCGGGCCTTGCGCTGATCGGCTTCTCCGCCAAGCCGCTGGTCACCGTGAACAGGGAAGACCATGCCGACGGTCGATTCCACGAGTACCGCGTGCGAAAGTACCTGGACCGGGGCCAGATAAAAATCCAGGTGTTCGTCGACGGCGTCGCGCGGCTAAGTCCTCCGGCGTTGTATAGCAACTTGCAGGACGACAGCGAAAGATCGGTAGGGAAGGGGTTTGGGCTTTTCAGCAGCAACGTTGCCAAGCCGCTGCTGGTAGTGGACTACATCGAGTACCGTGTAAAAGGAGGAGACTGACATGAGTAGCACTAGAGTTCGCGGCACGCTTGTGATGCTGTCGGTGGCGGCCTGTACACTTGTTACCGTTCTACTGCAAGCCGGCCAAGCGCGGGCCGGTATTGTGGTCGACGATTTCGAGTCGTTCACCGCCGGTCAGAACATCCACGGCGTGAACGGATGGAGCGTGTTGAGTTACGACGATCAATTGGCGCAGGTCGATCCGACCGACTCCGACAACATGGTCCTGGCCGTGTATAACAACCTAAGTAACATCTACAAGGGCGTGCTGGTACCCAACTCCACCACCAAGGCCGAGCTGTTCTTCCGCTTCTACGTGCCCGGCGGCAAGACCCCTGACGTGACCATCCAGTTGACCGACGTAGTGGCGCCTTCCGACGGCAGCCATGGCTGCACCGTGTTTCGCGTCGCCAGCACGAATCTGCAGGTGCACGACGTGGGCTGGCGGGACGTGGGCTCGATCGCAACTGGTATCTGGTATTCCGTCACGCTGGATATCAGCAATCCGGCGGATACCTTCGAGGCGTTCATCCAGGGCGGGACATTCACGGAGAAGACGCAACTCGGATACGGGAGCCCGCTCGACACGGTTTTCAACTTCCGTCACGCGGCGGGCGCCAACGACCTGGTGAACTTCTTCATCCGCACCAACGCGGCCCACGCCGGTGACACCATTCTGGTTGACGACGTCCAGGTCACGCTGATTCCCGAGCCGAGTGGTCTGATGCTGGCCCTGATCGGTCTGGCGGCGCTCGTCGGCTGGCGGCGAAGGCGACTGGCGGAAACGCCGTGAAGGGAGGCCCCCGCGGTTCCCCGGCGTGGCCGCCGGGGCTCAACGGTGTTTAATGCTTCGATTGACGTTTCACGACAGTCACGGGCGTTTCATGTTGGCAAAGCGAACCGCTTTCACCCTGGTTGAGTTGCTGGTCGTAATCACGATCATCGGCATTCTGATTGCGCTGCTGTTGCCTGCCGTGCAGGCTGCCCGGGAGGCGGCCAGGCGAATGCAGTGCAGCAACAATCTCAAACAGATCGCCTTGGCGTTGGCCAATTACGAATGCAGTTTCAAGGTCTTTCCACCCGGCCGGTTGGGATGCGACGGCAGCACCCTTTGCCCGCTGGCGCCCGAGCGGGTCGGAACCAGCGGCCTGGTGATGATCCTGCCGTATATCGAGCAGCAGGCACTGTACGACCGGTTCGATTTCAAGGACGGCCCATGGACCTACAACTCCACTTGGATCGACACTAACGACATGGCAATTGCCCAGCGCGTCGAGGCTTTTGTCTGCCCCAGCGATACGTCGAAAGAGTATGCCGAAACGGCCGAGATCGGCGGCGCGTATTCCACCGGCGGCAAGCCGGTGGCGGTGGGGAACTACGCTTTGGTGTCCGGCTCGATCGGGCCCTCGACCGGCATTAGCACCGCGGCAAAGTACGATAACAACGGCGTCTTCTACTACCGCAAGGCACATCGGGTGGCTGACATCTCCGACGGCCTGAGCACCACCATGTTCGTCGGCGAGGTGATCGAAACGCATACGTCCGATTCATCGAACATCTGGAGCCGCGCGGTCCGCTTCATGGACTGCCATCGCTCGACCGACAACCCGTTAAACACGCCCCCCGGCGACCCCCTGGCCGTTACCGCCTACGGCTTCAGTGTTAACGCGGCTTTCGCCAGCCGGCATCCCGGTGGAGCCATGTTCGCCTTTGGCGACGCGCACGTGAGCTTCTTGAGCGAAAACATCGACTTGGCTACCTACCGGAAGCTGTCGACCCGCAATGGCGGCCTACCGGTAAGCGCATTTTGACATGAAGTTGACCATGATGAAAGTTGTCAGGCCGGTTGAAATCATACGCTGGATTGCCGCGCCGATGCTTGTTGCCGCGTTTGCCGGTTGCGGCGACGGGCGTCCCGACCGAGTGCCCGTGGCCGGAGTGGTGCTGATCGACGGCAAGCCGCTCCAACACGGCTTCATTCGGCTGATTCCCAAGGACGCCAGGCCGTCCGGCGGCCAGATCGGCCCTGACGGGCGTTTTCAGCTTACCTGTTTCGCCGATGAAACCGAGGACGGCTCGGTCGAAGGCACGCACCAAGTGACGGTCACCGGCCTGGAGGTGCTCGACAGCACATCGCAGAAATGGCACGTCCCGAAGAAGTACGCCGATCCCAACACGTCCGGCCTGACGACCACCGTCACCAGCCCGACCGATTCGCTCCGCATCGAGTTGAGTTGGGAGGGTGGAGCCCCGTTTGTTGAACATGCAGAATACGGTGAGTGAACGTACCCCCGAGAGATTTGAGAGGAACCCTGCCGTGAAGATCATGAACACAACCCGATTGGCTTGAGCGCGGGTTGTCTTGAATTCGCCGAGCCCGCGCCTTATAGTAGTCGTCAGGCACGGAATGCCTGACTTGCTTCACTTTGTGCTTGCCCCGATTGCACTGCACTCATCATGCCACAATCCCACCGAAAGAGGACCAACCGATGAAGCTTAACCGAATCGCTTGTGCGTTGTCACTGGCCATGTGTCTTGTTGCCGCCACCTGCCACGCCGACCCGAAACTCGTCGTCGGTAAGGAGAAGGCCGACGGATACCGGGGTATCTGGTACTCGAACCAGAAACAGAACGACGAGTATGTTTACAAGTACAGCGGCGGGCTGGGCACCTACTGCGCCAAGCATCGGCCCTTCGCCATCTACGCCAAGGAGGTCGACAAGACGTTCTTCTGCTACGGCGGCACGAACAAGGAGCGGAACACGCTGTTGCACATGGTTTCGTACTACGACCACGCCACCGGTACGGTCCCCCGGCCGACGATTCTGCTGGACAAGCACACCATGGACGCCCACGACAACCCGGTCATTGCCATGGACGCCAAGGGGCACATCTGGATATTCTCCAGCTCGCACGGCACGTCGCGGCCGTCGTACCTATCGGTAAGCGTGAAGCCCTACTCGGTCGACGAGTTCGAGCACGTGCTGACGACGAACTTCTCCTACACGCAACCGCACCACCTGCCGGGCCAGGGGTTCCTCTTCATGCACACCAAGTACATCGGCGGCCGGGCGATCTACGAGATGTCGAGCCCGGACGGTCGCCAGTGGACCGAGCCGCGGCTGCTGTCGCTCATCGAAAACGGCCACTACCAGATCAGCGAGCCGTGCGGCGGCAAGGTGGGCACCGCGTTCAACTACCACCCCAAGGCGCGTGGCGGATTGAACTGGCGAACAAACCTCTACTACATGGAAAGCAACGATTTCGGCAAGACCTGGCGGAACGCGGCCGGCGTGAAGCTTGAAACGCCGTTAAAAAAACCCGACAACCCGGCACTGGTCCACGACTACTTCACGCCCGAGACCAACGTCTACATGAAGGACATCACCTTCGACGCCGAGGGCCGGCCGATCATCCTCGTCATCACCAGCCGCGGTTGGGAGGCGGGCCCGGTCAACGATCCCCGGGTTTGGACCACCGCCCGATGGACCGGTAGCGAGTGGGATATCAACGGCTCGATCCGCTCGGATAACAACTACGACACCGGCTCGCTATACATCGAGAGCGACGACCTCTGGCGGCTGATCGGCCCCACCGAAACCGGCCCGCAGCCCTACAACCCGGGCGGCGAAGTTGCCATGTGGACCAGCACCGATCAGGGCCGCACGTGGAAGAAGGTCAAGCAGTTGACCCGCGACAGCAAGTACAATCACACCTACTGCCGCCGGCCGATCAACGCGCATCCCGACTTCTACGCAATCTGGGCCGACGGCCACGCCCGCCAGCCCTCCGACAGCCGCATCTACTTCACCAACCGCGCCGGCGACCACGTCTGGCGCCTGCCCGTCAAGATGACCGGCAAGACCGCCAAGCCGGAGGTCGCCTGGTAAGAAATTCTGGGGTGTTGCCCCGGCCCATCACTCTTCACTTCCCCATCTTGTGAAGATTGTCGAGGCAGAGCTTGACGGCGGCCAGCGGGGAGGCGACGGCGCTTTCGTGCTCGACGATGTACCACTTGGTGCCGCCGGTCGTTTCGCAAAGCTTGAAGATTGTCTTCCAGTCCACGTCGCCATCGCCGACGGCGGCGCCCGGCTTGCCACCGTGCTCCTTGAGGTGGATGGTCGGCGAGCGGCCGGGGAACTTCTTTAGAATGGCGATCGGGTCGCCGCCGCCGCCGATGCAGTTGCCGATGTCTAACTGCATGATGACGTCGGAAGAGGTGCTGCTGAAGAGCAGGTCCCAGGCAGTCTGGTCACCCAGCCGCGTGAAGTCGCCGCCGTGCGCGTGATAACCAATCTTCATGTCCAACGGCTTGGCCTTCGCGGCCAGTTCGTCGAACAGTGCGGCCGTCTTCTTGACCGCCTCGACGGAATCTTTCATTTTGTGCGGCATGCCGGGCACGATCAGGTAGGGGTTGCCCAGCGTCTTGTTGAACTCGACGGTGCCCTTCATGGCATCGCCGGTAAGCGTGTCGAGCCGGGTGTGCGTGCCGCAGCAGTGCAGGCCGTTGTCGTCGAGCATCTTGCGCAGCTCTTTTGCCGAGCGTCCGTGGTAGCCGGCGAACTCGACGCCATGGTAGCCCATCTTGGCAACGGCCTTCAACACGCCGGGCAGGTCCTCGGCACATTGCTTGCGGACCGAATAGAGTTGCAGGGCGATGGGAATCTTCTTCTCGCGCGTCCCGCGGCCCGCCAGAAGCTGGTTGGCACTGCCCGCCAACACCGCGCCGGCACCAAGTTTCAATACGTCTCGTCGTGAAATTCTCATGGTTTCTCCAAGGTTGGATGTCTCATGGACTACGTTCATTCTATCAGATGTTTAGCCGGCGGGCTTGCCCGCCGTGTTTTCAGGGTGAATCGTACGCCAAACACGGCGGACAAGTCCGCCGGCTAAACGCAATACCGTTCGTGATTCACTGTTAGCCCGGTCGCCTGCGACCGGATTGTGCGGCGGATTCCCCGGTTTTCCGGTCGCAGGCGACCGGGCTAACATCAATTCCCGCGAAACACGAACGGTATTGCGGCTAAACGGGAGTAGTTGCGAAGCACAATCTCGCTCACGCCTCCTCGATCAATTCGAGCTTGAGCCGATCGCAGAGTTCGCGGGCGTGCTGCCGGAGGTCGCCGTAGAACGTAACTCGGTGCCAGCCCATCCGCCACTTTTCGGTGAGCTTCTCGATATCACCCAGCAGAACGGCCGCGAGCTTCGTGCGGCAGGCCAGATCGCTGGGGTTGTTTCCGGTCGTCTTCGCTCGATGGATAAGCACCTGCCGCGAGACCGGATTGATTTCCATTGTGGTGGTAATGCATCCGACCGGCAGCAGCGACTGGATAGCCGCTCCCTTGCGGTCTTCCGAATGGTCGCGAATACGATACGGGTTCGCCGGCCCGGCGGGACCAAACGGCTTGGTCGTGGCCACGCAATGCGCGTAGATGATCTCGTTCTTCGATGTATCCATGACCGGGTCGGAGATGTAGCCGGGCCGGCCGGTCAGCCTGCCCATCGTTGCCATTGTGAGTGCCGACATCTGATCGGCCTCGCAGCCGCCGACGAGCCCGTCGTTGTTTAACTGACTGAAGCCGAGGCAGGGGTAGGCCTTTAGGTGCCCGCCGTAGAACCCGCCCAGGCAATTGATGCTGATGCCACTGGCGCCGTGCTTGTCGATCAGCTTCTTCATCGCCTCGTACATCCGCCCGGACCGCTCGATCTCCGCCCGGTCGGGCTCGACGACCTCCTGAGCCGCTTGCATCCAACGGTCGGCGAACTTGCCGCCGACGGCCGGGTCGGTCTTGTCGTAAGCGTCACCCAACTCCTTGAAATCGATGGGAACAAACTCCAGGCCGAGCACATCCTTGGCCGCCTTGCGGAACGGGTTGCCGCCCCAACCACCGCCCACGACCAGCAGCTTCGTCTTGGCGATTGTCTTCAAGGCCTCCTCGAAATTTGGTTTGGGAAGCGAGTCGCTCTTGCACGCCAGGTCGCAATCCTTGGGAGTTCGCCTGCGTCGCGTCGCCCGAAAGGCGGCCGACACCTCGCAAGGGTTCTTGCACTTGCTGATAAGAGCGAACTGCCGGGCGGAGGCCACGATGTCCTGATCGTCGGCCGAGCTGACCCAATCGACCGGCTTACCGTCGCCCATAATTCGTCCCAACCGCGTGAGGAACAGGCCCGACCCGCCAAACAGGTTGTCGACCAGAAGCGTCGGCTTGCCCGTCGCGCAAAGCTTGCTCACCTCGTTCCGCCAGCCGAGTCCCTGAAGGCAAATCAGGTAGCCTTGCACTTCGGCGTCGCCTTCCAGCACCGGGGCGGCGTTGTCGGGATTGTCCATCACTTTGGTCACGAGGAACTCGACATCCGGGCAGCCCTTGGTCAGCGTGTCGATCATTTGCTTTCGCCGGGCGTCGAAATCGTATCCGATGTTCGGCCAGATCGGCTTGTCGTTGCTCGTCTCACAAAAGACGAGCCGTACCTTGGGCTTGCAGGCGGCCTGCTCGGCCCCGGCCGCTTGCCGAGTCAGCGACATTCCGCCAGCCATCGACCCGGCACAAACCGCACATTGCGAAAGAAATCGCCGTCGCGAGCAACAGTGGCAAGAAAGTGAACGAGAGTGATCGTGCATGATGGGTTCCTTTGACGGATGGTTGATGTTGGAAGTAAGGGGGATTGGTCAATCGTAACCCGAAGCGTGAGCGAGGGGCGATCACCAGTTCTCGCATGGACTTGGGATACGGCGTTTCATTGTACGGGTGACGGGTAGCGGACCAGACGCGTTTGACGCCGCTCGTCCCTCGCTTACGCTTCGGGCTATGATGTCTCTCGTCCCTTGCTCCTAATCTTTCAATAGCTTCAGCACGACAAGCCGGACATCCATTACCTGCTTGCCGGGTACGTCGATTGCGCGGAGGGTCAATTCCCCGCGGCCGGGTTCCAGACGCATGACTCCCAGCCGAAGCGGCTTGAAATCCTTCACGAACGATTCGCTACCACGATCGGCACGGTCGTTCTCGGCGCCACGCAACGGGGGATCGTGCGGCTCGGCCACGCGGCCTTCCAGCCGGCTGCCGTTGAAACTCAACTCGATCGTCGAGCCGACGTCCGCCTTGGGGCAGGTGTAATAGATGACCACCTCGTACCGACCGCCGGTCATCACGCGAACGTCCCAGGTGATTCGGTCCTCGGGAGTCGACCAGTTCTCGAAAAACGAGCAGTTCGGTGCCCGGGCGCTGCGGCGGACGTTGCCGTGCGGCAGGCCGTCGCGGGCAGGCAGCATGGTGATGGGGAACTTGCTGTAACCGACCGTGAACGGGCGGTCGTCGTCGGTCAGGCCGGGCAACAGTTGGTCCTTCCAACGCTCCACCGACTTGGAGAGCCGGTCGGCAACCCGGGCATTCTTCTTCGAGATATCTTTCTGCTGGCCGGGGTCCGACCGCATGTCGAAGAGCTTCCCTCGATTGTCCAGCCGGTAATCCTGCGTGCGGACGCTCACCCGACCCCGCCAGTGAGAGAAAATCTCTCGATCCGCCACCTTGTCGGCCGTTCCCAGCAGCAGCGGCTTGAGGCTGACACCGTCCAGCGGCTTGCGGCTCACTATCGCGACTCCCGCCATGTCGGCCAGCGTGGGTAGCAGGTCGATAGCGGCGCCGATTTGCGGGACCTTCGTGCCCGGCTTGATGTGACCCGGCCAGCGAACCAGCATCGGCACGCGGACGCCGCCCTCGTCGGTCGAGCCCTTGCGGCCCTTCATGCCGTCGTTCCAACGCCAACTGTTCGGCCCGTTGTCGCTGAAGTAGAGCACGATCGTGTTATCGGCAAGCTTCAGCTCGTCGAGCTTCTTTAAGACGCGGCCCACGTTCCAGTCGATGTTCTCGCAAAGCGCCAGCGCCGCGCGGGTCACCACCACGTCCTCCCGTTTCGGATCCACGTGCTTCATCTTGGGCGTGAGGTTCTTGAACTTATCGTAGAAGCGGTCGGGCACCTGGAACGGAGAGTGGGGCGTATTGTACGGCAGATAGCAGAAGAACGGTCGGGCCTTGTTTTGGTCGATGAACGTTAGGGCGTGATCCGTCAAGTCGTCGATAATGAACCCCTTGCCCCGGACGATCTGTCCGTTGTGTTCCAGGACGGGGCTGAAATAGTTGCCCCAGTGGCCCGAGCAGAACCCGTAGTATTCGTCGAACCCGCGACCGTTCGGATGATAAGGGTACTGCATTCCGTTATGCCATTTGCCGAACGCGCCGGTTGCGTAGCCTGCCTTCTTGAAGGTATCGCCGATGGTCAGCTCGTCGAGGTCCAGCCGTTCGCCGCCGGTCGACGTGCTGTAGACGCCGCCCCGCGGATGGTATCGGCCGGTGAGAAACTCGGCCCTGGTCGGCGAACAGACCGGGCAGACATAGAAGCGGTCCATCAGGGCGCCGTCGCGAGCCAGCGAATCGATGTTGGGCGTCGCCAGGTTCACGTTGCCGTGTACGCTAAGATCGCCCCAGCCCTGATCGTCCGACAGGATGACCACCACATTCGGCCGCGATGGGGCCGCTTCGGCCAACAAGGAACCGCGGCAGGCGACAACGGCCAGAAGCATAATCGTCGGGCGGATGATACGTCTCACGGCTGGTCTCCTTCATGCTTGCTGTGGATTCCGTCGTCAACGCGCCCCATTCTCGCCCTCGACGCTTCCCTTGTCGACCCACGGCGGCGAAATTCAGCGCCCCACAGCATGGGTGGGTTGCAAGGGCGGTTGCTTCCGGGTAATCTGGAATCCTCCGTGGAGTATGGGTACTGAATATTTCGCCTGGATTATTCACCGACCGATCGTAACCCGAAGCGTAAGCGAGGGATGCTCAACGCCTTCTCTCGCATTGGCTCGGCACTTGGCGGGACGCACTGGTCGTTCGAACGTGTGACGGGTAGAGGCCCAAACTCGTTTGGCTTCCCTCGCTTACGCTTCGGGTTACTATACTACTAACCTCAAAGATCGTTAAGTTTTTGACAAAGTTCAGCGATTAGTGGCGGGTGGGTTCTTGCCTGGGTGCGGCAGCACCGGTTTGGTTGGCGGCCCTGCCGCCCTATGAAGTGATGAACCATCCGGCGGCATCCTTTATCGAAGGAACAGCACAATGACAGATAGGCGTGAATCGGACATTTCTCGTCGGCATTTCGTGCGGCGGAGTAGCATGTTGGCCGCCGGGGCCGTGATTGGCGGCCAGGCGGCATCCGACGCGGCCGCGCAAGACTCGACCACCCAGGGCGAGATGCCCCGCACCGTGCTCGGCCGAACCGGCCAGTCGATCACCCGAATGATGCTCGGCACCGTGCCTTCCGGCATGCCCGCCGACGCCAGCCCCGAGAAAGTGGCCAAGGTCATCGACGCCGCTCTGGAAGCCGGCATCCGGGCGATCGATACCGCGCCGGCGTATGTCAACGCGGAGGCGGGCGCCGGCCTGGCGTTGGGCTCGCGGCGCAAGGAGGTCGTGCTAACCACCAAGGTCTGGTGCGACACGGTCGAGGACGCCGAGAAATCTCTGGCCAACTCGCTCCGCCTGCTGAAGACCGACCATGTCGATATCCTCTACCTGCACAGCGTCGGCTCGCGCGCGAAGGACCGCGACCCGAACGTCGCGCTTCGCCCCGACGGCGTCTTCCCCTGGCTCTTGAAGCAGAAGAAGCTTGGCAAGTGCCGCTTCGTGGGCGTCTCTTCGCACAACGGGCCGCTGATGTGCAAGCAGGTGCTGGAGACGGGCGAGGTCGACGTGCTGATGACGGTCATCAACTTCATCGACCGTCACACCTACAACCACGAACAACTGCTGATCCCCGTCGCCAAGAAGCACGGCACGGGCGTAATCGCCATGAAGGTCTTTGGTGGTGCACGGCGTCTGTCAATTCCCAAGTCGAAGTTCAACACTGCCGGCCCGGCCGAAATGGACAAGCGGTTCTTCAAGCTGGCCATCCGCTACGCGATGGGCGTGCCGGGCGTGTCGGTAGTCAACCTCGGTTGCGGTACTCCCGAGCAGCTTCGCGAGAACGTCACCGTGGTGAAGAACTACAAACCGCTCAGCCCCGAGGAGCGCAAAGCCCTCGACAAAATCGCCCGCCAATTGGCCCCCAAATGGAGCGAACGCTTCGGCCCAGCCAGACGGGTTGAGGAGAAGGCGTAGTTGGGGCGGCCCATCGTCGCAGAATGGGACATCACTGATTTCGCTGCTCAATATCAGTGATGTCCCCTTTTCTTCTTCTCCGGTCAGGAGAATGGACATTGACCATACAAGGGCCAATAGAATGCTTCGAAGTCACGTCGCTTGCCAAAAATCCTCGCCCGCCCCACGGCCCGATTGAGCAGATGGCAAACCAAACCATCGGCGATAACGCCTAGCGGTCGAGGCATGCAACAAACCTACCCGATTCAGAACCAGTCGGCAACATAAACGTAAAATAGTTCTGACCCCTTTTCGTCGCAGGTAAAGTTGGCACTGGGCAACTATCCTCGTAAAGGTTCCGAGAGCCGTGAACGGTTACGAAAAGGCCAGTTCCCATGATTCTTCTGGAAAATGGACAGCTACGGGATTATTGGTAGCGACAGGGGTTCGCGCCATGCTACAATAGTTGCCATTATGAATCTGGATCGTCTTCCGGTTCAGCGTAAATGGGAAGTATCGGGTTACGAACGCATTCAATTCGTAGCGCCCAATGCGCCGAACGACAGTTGAACCCTCGGAACCCTCACCTGAAGGAGTCTGCCATGAACTTTGCACACTATCGAGTCGTTCCGGCCGCCGCTCGCGTTCTCATCGCTTGTTG
>CAZDHN010000056.1:0-16045 GCA_964505115.1 uncultured Planctomycetaceae bacterium | reverse complement strand
CAGGTTGAAGTGGCAAGTGACCATCGCGTAGCGGTCGCCCGCCGCGTCAAGCAGGGGTTCGATTCGCTCGAAGTAGAACGGATTCTTCGGGTCGGGTGGACGGTAGCCATCGATCGCCGCCAGATCGGCCAACGGGTGCCCGACCACCTGGCCCATGTTCTTCTTCTCGGTAGCCACCCAGCGGCAGCCCCAATCGTCGTCGACCGCGTTATCGAAGAACCAGCCGGCCTCGGCCCCATCCATCTCCCAAATATCACAGACGTCGTCCGGTGCCCAGGAGATGGCGTGTTGGCAGAAGGGTAATCTAGCCGGGCGGCGGAACTCGATCGCGCGGCGGACAATTTCGCGTGAATTCATGCTCTCGTTCTCAATGTGTGTTTCCATGCGAAGGGTGCCACTGCTGGCTCGCCCAGCAGTGCGAAGCTCGAATCCGGCCGGCACTGCTGGACAAGCCAGCAGTGGCACCCAAGCGGCTCATTTCCACTTCCGACTTCCGACTTCCGACTTCCGACCTATCAATAAACGCACTCCCGGGCGGCGTCGGCGAAGACGCGAAGATTCTGGACGGGCGCGTCGAAAAAGTGGTCGGAGGCCGACATGATGTAGCCGCCGTCGCGGCCGAAACCCTCGAAGAGCCGATGTACCTCGGCGCGGATTTGCTCGGGCGTGCCGGAGGTGAGTATGTTGAATTGGTCCAGGCCGCCGATCATGGCCACCCGACCCGCATAAGCCCGGCGGACGGCGTCGGGCTCGACGATATTCCCTCCGCAGCCGGGCGGGGTGAGCGTCTCCGAGGCGTCGGTCTCGTTCTCGACGATCAGCTCCAAAATGTTCATCATCCCGCCGCAGGTGTGATAGGTAATCTTCTGGCCCACCGCGTGCAATGCCCGATGCATCCGGCGGTCGTAGGGCATGCAGAACTCGGCGTGCAGCTTGGGCGATATGACCGTGTCGCTGGAAGCACCGCCGCCCGTCTCAACCAGATCGAACCGAGCCCCGGCCAGCGACTCCTCAATGAAGCGGAGTTTCTTTTGGAGCAGCGTCTCCAACAGCCGATGGACCCAAGCGGGGTTCTCGAAGGTCTCGATGATCAGCTCCTGAACGTCCATTAGGCAGCAGGCGTGTTGCCAGCAGCCGGCCTGATCGCCCCAGACGAACCCGCGCAGGATGCCCGCCTCGCCGATCCGCTCGTACTCGGCCGCTATCGCTTGCTTGTCGAGGCTGGCCACCGGCATGTACCGCTCGATCAGCTCGACGTCTTCGTGTCGCTTGATCAGGTACTCGGTGACCCAGGTGGTGGTACGATTGCCGCCCGTCTTGTAGGTAAGCTCGCCCTCGGGCGTAACGATCCGATGGTGGACGACCTTCTTGTCGGGGTTCGAATCGACGACGGTCATCTCGTCGCGCCACTGCTCGGTTTGCAGGGCGTGTTTTTCGGCGTCGGGCACCCAAAACTGGCCCATCGCCTCGAAGTACTGGATCGAAGCGTCCATGCCGGTCGACCGGAAGGCCTCCAGCGCGTCGCATCCGCCCATGTACTCGTCAAGATGGTACTGCTGCCACTGATGAATGGTTGCCGGCAGCCGGTCCGGCTTCTTGCACTCCAGCGCCAGCAGCATGCGTTCTTTGGGAGTCATGGTGCTGGTTCGTGGTTGAGGGCTTGCCTTACAACTTCCATTCATGGGTGCCACTGCCGGCTTGCCCGGCAGCGCGAAGCACAATCCCGCGTAACACTGCTAGGCAAGCCAGCAGTGGCACCCGGAACAAACGGGTCGATTACTTGTCCTTGATACCTAGCGGCAGCAGCGCCTTGCCGATGTCGGTTACCGTCTGGCGGGTGACGTCGACCGTGTCGGCAACTCGCGGCGCATTGCAGTCGGGCGCGACGGCGTTCTTCCAGTCGCCCAGCGCGTCGGTCGTGTATTTGCAGGCCGCGCGGAGTTCGTCGAAGGTGGCCTGGACCACTTTCGCCTCGGCCGCGTCGAGCTTCTTCTTGCCGGCCACCGCGTTGGAGAGAATGAAAATCGACTTGATCATCCGCACGTATCCCTCGATTGTGCGTGTTTCGGCGATCAGGGCCGGATCACCCAGTTGCTCGGCCAGCGCGAGCGCCTTTTGGCAGACGGCCAGGTCCTCGTCCATTCGCTCGATTGTCGGGAAGTGGCGGAACATGCCCTGTTCGCCAACCCAGGACGGACGCTTGCGGTTCTTGATCAGCCGGGCGGCCTGGCCGAAGAACTGGCTGAAGGGCACGCGGGAACCGTAAACGTCCCAACCGACCGGTCCCAGCATGACGGCCCAATCGGCCGCCCTGTCCGGATCGGCCATGCCGCGCCGCGTGGCCCAAGCGGCCGCGAACTCCCGTTCGCTACGTCCGTGTGCGTTCCACGACCATTCGGCCGCCGCCGTTACGTTGAAGTCGTAGAAGCGGTTGTCGGGCGTGGCGTATCCGCAGAAGCAGGAGAGGCCCTTATCGACGAACTCCGTCATGCGGCTCTTCATGAACTGCGGGCCGCTCCAGGGGCAGACGATTCGCCAGGAAGCGGTCAACTGCGGATAGCAACCCAGCCAGCGTCCCTTCTTGGCAAAATCGGTCAACAGCGGATAGATCATCGGATCGCGCGAACTGTCGTAGGTCGTGCTGCCCGAGTAGTAGGTTACGCCGACCTCGGGCTCCGGCAGCGCGGCCAGCACCTCGTCGTTCTTGGCGTAAGTGCCCTGGCTCAGCAGGATTCGGATGCGGAGATTGGGGTACTTCTTGCGTGCAATTTGCCAAGCCTTCACGCAGGCCTTGGCCTCGAGGACGAACTGCGTCCGGCCCTTGCACTTGTCGCACTCGCACTGCATATTCCGCAGTTCGGTGAGCCAGATGTTCACGTCGGTCACGCCTCGGATGGCTCCGAGCGACTCGAGCCATTCGGCCATCACCTGGACGAACTCCGGACTGGACGAGCACGGAACGACCAGATGCTCGTGCGACGGATGCCGGGCGTTCGGCCCGCGGCCTTCAGCCCGCGGATAGCGTTTGTAGATGCCCGATCTGGCCAAACCATTTAGGTGCCCGATGACCGGCACCCACTTGACGGCGTGTAGTCGAGCCTTCTGTTGGCTCTCGGTGTCGATCTCGATCAGCCCCCGCCCGTTCTCGTCAAATGTCTTGGTGGCATGGGCTTCGATCAGGTTCATCTTCCGGTCGGCCAGGTATTGGATATCCCGCACCGCGCTGCCACCCCATTCACCCCGTTCGTTCAGGTCGGGCCAATCCAACACGGCCACCAGCGGCAGCGTCAGCCGGCCCTTGCTCAACCCCGGCTCGATGAGTTGCTGGAGCGTTTTGACGCCGTGATAGACGGCCCGTTCCGTCAAACCGGCCACGGCAATACCCCGCGTTGCCAGCGGCGCGATGACGTACGCCTGGTCGTCGTTCTTCAGGCCGCTGAGCTTGTCGGCGCCCGGCACCGCCACGCCGTCGATTTTGCCCTGGGCATCGCAAACACCAATTAGAATCGGCAGCGGACCGGCAAGCTTCTCGACGCCCGTCTTGCTCTTGATCAACTCGACCAGTTCAGCCAGCGCGGTCTGCTCGACGTCGGTAGACGCCGAGCGCGGGCGTGGCTCGACCTCCGAAGCCGGCAAAACGAGCTTTCCGACCAACCGGACCCGTTTGGGCAGCGGTAAGAGATGTCGCAACAACTGCTTGGCTTCCGCGTCGGCAAGCGGCGAAGCGGCGTTGGTCCAGGCCGGCAATGAGGCATCTTGGGGCCAGTTGTTTTCCGCGGCCGTCGTACCGACGGCAAGGACACCGGTCGATATGACGGCGATTGCGAAGAGGGTAGATATTGGCCGTGGGCGGTACATGGTGGTCGTTCTCCTGTCGATCATGGTGTGTGCGGCTAGAAAGCAATCAACTCACGGACTTGTCCGAAGCCTAACCGGTCGGCCGCGCGTAGTCAAGAAGCGGGATGGCGAGTGGGTCTGGGTCGACTGTGCGGGATGCGCGGGATCTGCTGGAACGACTACTCGATGCCCCGCTGCCGGAACGTCGCCTGACGCGGTTTGCCAAGCTATCCTTTACTTGGAGCCATTCCGACCGCGGGGGCAGGGCGTATTCGCAAGCCGCACTTGGAAAAACGATGAAATCCATAGCCGACAAAGTCACCCGATTCCTGCTGAGCGAGGACGGCCCCACGGCGGTCGAGTACGCCGTGATCCTGGGACTGATCTTCCTGGTCGTACTGGCGGCCATTAACTCGGTCGGCCTGGCAACCAGCGGCAGCTTCGACGATTCCTCCAACTCGATAAACAGCTTGATATAGCAGCCCAACCGGCTACCGCCAACGACAGCCACACCCTCTTCCACTCACCGCTTGATGCTCTGCCAGCGACCCGCCGGGAGCGGGTTCTTGCCTGGGTGCGGTAGCACCGGTTTGGTTGGCGGCCCTGCCGCCTCACGAAAACGCCTCGCGCAACTGCTCGATGACGCGGGGACAGGCCTGGCGGGGATCGTCGTCCGCTTCGTACTCCAGCACGATGTAGCCGCGGTAGGCGGCGTCGGTTAGGATCTTGGCCAGCCGCTTGAAGTCGGCCGGCACCTCCTGCTTACGCTCGTCGAGCATCGTGACCTTGATCTGCACGTTCAGCGCGTACGGCGCCAGTCGGGCAAGGTGGCCGTACATCTCGTCCAGGCTCACCCCGCGGAAGTTGCCCGTGTCGAGGTTCACGCCGAACCAGGGGCTTTTGACGTCGTTGACCAGCCGCATGATGCCGTCGATCTTCGTGGTCAGCCCGCCGTGGTTCTCCAACGCCAGAAAGACGCCGTGCTTGCCCGCGTAATCGCAGCACTCCTCGATCGCCTCGACCGCCAGCTTGTGCGCCTCGTCGACCGACTGACCCTTTTGTGGGTGGCCGGAGAAAATGCGGATGACCGGCGCGCCGAGCACTTCGGACCAATCGATCCACTGTTTGACGTAGGCGATCTGCTCATCGCGTTTTTCACCCGCCGGGTAGCAGAACTTGTTACCCACCGCCGTGCCCGAAATATCCAACCCCAAGCGGAACGCCAAGCCCTTGAGATGGCAGAGATACTCGGTCGTCACCTCTTTGGGGAAGTAGTACGTGGTAGGCTCGGCCCCGTCGAGGCCCATCTTGGCACAATCGAGCAGGAAGTCGTCGAGCGTTAGTTCGGGCGGATTGCCGTTGAGCAGCTTACGGTAGCTATAGCCCGCCAGACTGAACTTGAACTTCGCCTGGCCGTTGCGCTGGATCGGCTCGATGGCCGGCGAGCGAACCGGAAAGAGCCCCCCGGCGATACCGCCAACCGCTCCGGCGGTCAATAAGGTGGCGTCGCGAAAGAAACCGCGTCGATCCTGGCGTCTTGGTTCTGACATGGTGCTCGTATTCTCCGTTGTTAATTGATACTGGTCGGGCAAAGTTTTCGGCCCCCTTACAATTCTCGCCGCTGGCGCCGCCGTTTGCAAGCCAACACGGCGGACAAGTCCGCCGGCTAAACTTTGACGTGCCCCGCAACCTTGACGCAATCGGCCACGGTCGGCATACTGCATGGATTCGCATTTTCCTTGGACGCTATCAATGTCGCAAACCGGTCCAATCAATACCGACACACCGTCGCTCGGCTCGGTGGTTGCGTCGCTTGCCGGGTTGGTGGCAGCCTGGATTTCCGCCGGTTCGGCCGGATTGTTTACCCAACCGCTACAGCTTGCCGTCGCCTGGACCGCACTGATCGTGGCCGTCGTGGCGGTCTGGCCGCGCGGACGGCTGGCAATTGTGGCCTCGGTCCTGTTCGGCCTGATGGTCATCGCCGCAATTTTGCCGATTGGGCCCGTGCATGGCGCGTTGACCGCGGCGGCCGTGCTTGCGATTTTGGCCTGGTCTGAGGCCGGGCTGGAGCGTCGGGTACTCCTGACGGCCGCTCTGGCGGTCACCCTGTTCGGCGTCTACCGCCTCGCT
Organism: uncultured Planctomycetaceae bacterium; assembly: GCA_964505115.1. Taxonomy (GTDB): domain Bacteria; phylum Planctomycetota; class Planctomycetia; order Pirellulales; family Thermoguttaceae; genus CAZDHN01. The sequence continues at coordinate 10,078 of CAZDHN010000056.1, read as the reverse complement.
TACACGACAATTCCCGCCGTCTGGCTTGCCGCCGATGCACTGGGTGGACTGCTGGGCCAACTGGCCGGCGCCGTGTCGGGCAGACCGCTTAACGTGGGCGCTACTTTCGGAGGCTTGGATTTTCTGGTCCTGATGGCCGCGCTTACGGCCGGATGGTTGCGCTTCACGCCGTCGCCCCGATGGCAACGAGCGGCGCTGGCCCTGGCGGCGATTGGGCTCGCTCAGTTGCTATATCTGGTCGTGCTCTCCTTCTCGGCCGACCTTGTCAACCTGCTGCCCGCCGCCTTGCCGCCGCCCAACGAAGAGATGTATAACCCGCCCGCCTGGCGACTGGCCGACGCGATCCGAACGCTGCTGCCTTGGAACGTGCCGCTGCTGGCGGTCGTTATTCAAGCGCTCGTGGCCGGCGCGATGCTCCGCTGGTCGGCCTGGCTGCCGGTCGACGAAGACAACGACCCGGCGTCCGTCGCCGACTTGTCGAGCTTGAGCCAGACGGCCGTCGAACTGGGCCCCCTGGCGCTGGCCGTGCTCGTTCCGCTGCTGGTTATCCTTTCGCTTACCGGTTCGAGCCTGACCGACAAGAAGATCGTCGCATACGAGCGAGGATACCTCAACTGGAACAAACCCCGGCACGACAGTTTCGGACGCCAATCGGCCGGCATGTACGGAATGCTGCCGCAGTTCATCGAGAGCCTGGGCGGCGAGATGGTTATCTCGCCCGAGTTGGCCGAGGCCGACCTGGCCGACGCCGACGTCCTAATGCTGCTGCATCCCGACGAACCCTGGCCGGCCGAGCGGCTCCAGCGGGTTTGGGACTTCGTCCGCCGCGGCGGTTCGCTGCTGGTCGTGGCCGGGCCGGTCGTTAGGGACGATCAATCGCGAAGCAGTTTTAACGACGTGCTACGTCCGACCGGCATGGACGTTCGCTTCGACGTGGCAATCGCCGCGACGCCCAACTGGCGGCACTCGCTGACACCCCTATCGCATCCGGCCACCTTGGGACTGGACGACCGGCGGAACCGCTTCGGCATGGCCGCAAGTTCCTCGATCGAAACCGGCTGGTCCGCCCGACCACTATTGGTCGGACGATGCGGTTGGAGCGATCCGGGCAGCAGTGATCCGGACAGCAACGACCCGGACAGCAGCGCCGCGCCGACTCGCGTCTCCCGATACGAGGCGGGGCAGCGGCTGGGCGATCTGGTCCTGGCGGCCCAGCGGCAGTTCGGCCAAGGCACTGTCGTCGTGCTGGGCGACACGGCCGGCTTCACCAACCTGGGTAACGTCACCTCGTTCCAATTCACCGGCCGCCTGCTGGGATACCTGGCCTCGCGCGGCGGCAGCCCGCAAGACGCCTGGCGTCAAGTGCTGGGGCTGGCGGCCTGCGCGTGCCTCGTCGGCTTGCTGGCCTGGCGACCCGACGGCAAGCGGCTCGCGGCGGCCTGCGTGCTGTTGATCCTTTCGGCATCGCTCTGTACGTCGGCCGGTTACCATGCGGCCCGCGTGCTTCCCGACGGCCGGGAACAAACTCCCAACAAAGTGGCCTACATCGACGCTTCGCACCTGGAAGCCTATAGCGGTGTGAATTGGTCGGATGACGGTATCGCCGGGCTGGCTCTCACGCTGATGCGTAGCGGCTACCTGCCACTGCTGGCGCCCGACGTGAGCCTCGAGCGGATCGAGCGGGCGGGCGTACTGTTCTCGATCGGACCGGCCAGGCCCTTCTCGGCTGGCGAACAACTGGAGCTGGACCAGTTCGTCAACGCGGGCGGAATCTTCATCGCGATGGTCGGGGCGGAGGACGTGGCGGCCGTCACTCCGCTGCTGGACCATTTCGGGATGAGCGTTCCACCGTCGCCGGTCGGGCCGAAGGGCGCGACCTTCGAGCCGGAGCCGATGGGCCATCTGCGATCGACTTACTTGAACGCTGCCGACTACGTCGATTCGGCCGACTACACGCTGGACGCCATCTTCCACGCCGTCTGGCCGATCGAGTTCGGCGACGAAGATGTCGACGTACTCTGTTACGGTCTGGACGATCGGCCGGTCGTCGTCTCCCAACGCGCCGGCAGCGGCAAGGTAGTGGTGATCGGCGATACGTGCTTTGCGATGAACGAGAATCTGGAGAACGCGCTGGGTGAACCTATCGAGGGCCGGCACGAGAACTCCCAATTTTGGCGTTGGGCACTAACCCGACTCGCCGACCGGAAGCAGTGGATACCACCCAAGCCACGCCCATTGAACGCCAAGGTGCCCGAGGCGCCCGCGGCGCCCGCGGCGCCCGCGGCGCCGCCGGCGGTTGAAAATACGAATGCAGAGCCGAAGGGTGCCACTGCTGGCTTGCCCAGCAGTGCGAAGCAAGAACCCCGGAAAGACACTGCTGGACAAGCCAGCAGTGGCACCCAAACCGCCGAAGATAAGAAGACTGGAGTACCCGAAGCGCCGTCCGGCGCTAAAGACAAGACTCAAAAGCCGCCGAAAGCGGGATCGCTTCGCTATCCGCCGGCGAGGAGTCCGAAGTCCCGGTTCCGCGGGATGGGTCTGCCGCCGCTCAAGCAGCCCGCGCCTGCCAAGGCCAAGAGCGGAACCAAGCCTGACAAGCCAGCCGGCAAGGAGGTTTCAAAGGGTGCCACTGCTGGCTCGTCCAGCAGTGCGAAGCATGAACCCGACGAACGCACTGCCGGCCAAGCCAGCAGTGGCACCCAATCCGACGAACCAGCCGGCAAGGAGGTCTCACCATGATCCGCGTTTGGATCGGCACGGGCTTGCTGGCCGGCTCGTGGCTGTTGGGGCTGGGTTACTACCGGCCGGCCAACTGGCCCGTCTGGGTTCTCACGATAGTAGTGGGCACGCTGCTGATGGCCCGAGCGGTCGACCGTCTGCCCGACCGCCGTCAACTGGGCACCGCGTTTCTGATGCTGTTGCCGGTCGTCTGGTTCATGCCCTTGCCTTACAAGGTTGGGCCGTTGTTGATGGCGGTCGGCCTGGCAATGGAACTTGCACCGCTGGCGCGTCGCTGGTTCGACGCGGTGGCTCGGTCGGCCGTGGTGGCCGGCACCGTGCTGTTGGCCCAATCGCTGACGATGCTAGCCTACGCGGCCCAAACGGCCCGATCTCACGAGCTGCCCTGGCCGCTGCCACGGCTCGTCGGCGCGGTTGCCCAACTGATAGGCACCGACGCGGCAACGGCCGACACGACCGTGGCCGTCCACGGCATCCGCGAGGTCCATCACCTGGGCGCGACCTGGGACCTGCTACTCGACCCGGCCACGCTTTGCCTGTTCGTCGGCGGACTGGCGATGCTCGGCCTGACGGCCTGGAGCCGGTTGCCGGCCGAGCGGCGCTGGGCGTGGTGGCTCAAATCGCTACGGACTCTCACGCTACTGTTTATAGCCTGGCTGCCGATCCGCCTGGCACTGGTGCTGGGGCTCTATCTGCATCGGGCAGTCCGAGCCGATCCGACCGTGCCGCCGACCGTGATGGACCAATTCCTGGGCAACTGGGTCCAAATACTGCTGCTGCTCGGGCCCGTGCTGATGGCCGTTCGCTTCATGCGTATGCCGGAGCGGACGAAAGCACCCTCGAAGCAGACACTCTCGGAACCGCCACCGTCGAAGCCCAGAACCCTGCCGGCCGCGATTGCCTTGGCCTGTCTGGCCGCGGGGCTGGTGACGTTCATCGTGCAATGGGATCCGGTGGGCAGCCGAAAGGCGGGGCGAGTAATGGTGGTCGAACGGCACTCGACCTGGGAACCGACCACGCGACGCTACTCGACCGACTGGTACGGCGAACTGGCCAGCTACAACTACGCCGCCCTGTACGACTTCTGCGGGCAGTACTTCGAGATGTCGCAACTGCTCGAGTCGCGGAAGATCGACGACGACACGCTCGCCAACCACGACGTGCTGATCGTCAAAACGCCAACCGCCAGATGGAGCCGCGAGGAAGTCGAGGCGGTCGAGCGGTTCGTGGCCGGCGGCGGCGGGTTGATGCTGGTGGGTGATCATACCAACGTTTTCAAGTCGGGCACGTATCTGAACGACCTCAGCCGGCCGTTCGGCTTCACGTTCCGCGACGATCTGCTGTTCCACGTCGGCACGCCCTACGAGCAGCTTTATCGCCGGCCGCTGGTTCCGCATCCGGCCGTGCAAAACGTACCCTGGATGGATTTTGCCGTCTCCTGCTCGATCGATCCGGGCAGAAGCAGCGGTCGGGCGGCCATTCAATCGCACGGCATGTGGAACCTTCCGCCCGCCTACCATACTGAAAACTATCACCCCCAGGCCGAATACCGGCCGGAGATGCGCTACGGCCCTTTCATCCAACTTTGGGCCACGCGGCACGGTTCCGGACGCGTCCTGGCGTTTACCGACTCGACGATATTCTCGAACTTCTGCGTCTATCAGCCGGGCAAGGCGGAATTGTTCCGCAACATGGTCGAGTGGCTCAACCATGGCAGCCCGCTGAATAACCGCTGGACGTGGCTATTGCTGGCCGTGCCGCTGCTGCTGGTTGCCATGGCGATGCTGACGGCGGCCGAGTGGCTTCTGCGATCGCGCGACGGCGCCTGGCTTTCGCTGCTGGCCGCCGCGTTGCTGGGCTGGTCGGCCGGCTCGGCCTGCGCTGCCGCCACACATGCTTGCGCGCTGCCCGTGCCCGATAATATCCGCCCGTTGGAGCACGTGGTCATCGACCGGACCGTGTCGGAGACGCCGCAGTCGCTTGGCGCGTTCATTCGTGGCGAGGGCGCGGGCTACGGGCTGATGGAGCAGTGGATTCCGCGGCTGGGATATCTGACTTCCCGCCGCAAGGGCGACGACGCCTTCTCGGGCGACGCGCTGGTGGTGCTCTGTCCGACTCGCTCGGCCAGCAAGCAGTACCGCGACCGGCTGGTTCGCTTCGTTTCCGAGGGCGGCAAGCTGCTGGTGGTCGATTCGCCGGAGAACGAGGGTTCGACAGCCAACAGCCTTCTTTGGCCCTTCGACATGGGGGTCAGCCACGCCGAGCCTCGACGCGGCCTGCTTAAATTGCCGGGCGATTGGCCGTCTATCCCCCTAGAGGCTGCTTGCGAAGTAACCGGCGGTCGGCCGATCGCCACGGTAAATGGCTTGCCTGTCGCCGCCACGCTCAATTACAATAAGGGCCAGGTAATGGTGATAGGGTTTGGCTCTTTGTTCAACGACGCGAGCATGGGCTACAACTGGATGGTCGAGCCCGACGCCGCGACGCGAACTCGCTTCGACCTGCTCTTCGAGTTGGTTCGCTCGCTGATGAGCGGCCGCCCTGTTGCCAAACCGCCGACAAAGTAACACGCCGTGGCCGCAACCATTTGCCGCCACGCAAGCTTGTCGGGTATTCCGCGGTTGGAGAAATTCAAATGACTGAACTGCTCGAACGGGCTTTTGCCAAAGCATCGGAACTTACGCCCCAGGAACAGGATTTGATTGCCGATTGGCTGCTGAAGGAATTGGAATCGGAAAACCGCTGGGACGAGGCCTTCGCCGAATCTCAGAATGCTCTGTCCAAGCTGGGCCGTGAAGCACTTGCCGAACATCGGCAAGATTAGGCCCGACAAAGGCCGCTTGACTTACACATTGCGATGTGTAATACTTTGTGTAGTGGAGGACCAAGCAGATGGCAACCAATCTAGCTATTGACGAAGAACTGCTCGCTGATGCGTTGGAGGTCGGAGAGCTCAAGACGAAGAAGGCCACGGTTAATGAGGCATTGCGGGAGTTCATTCAACGTCGCAAGCAGACGGAGATTCTTGAGCTTTTTGGCTCCGTCGAGTTCGACCGGAACTACGACCACAAGAAAGGGCGGGCCAAGCGGTGAGGATACTCGTCGATACGACTATCTGGTCCTTGGCGCTCCGTCGGAAGCGCCCCACGACGAAAGAGTTGATTCTGATCGACGAGCTTACCGAGCTTGTGAAGGAACTGCGCGCGGTTCTAATCGGCCCAGTTCGCCAGGAGGTGCTTTCTGGCATTCCCGATCCGGCAAGGTTCGAACTGGTGAGGCAGCACCTTGCAGCATTTGACGACCTGCCGATTGTTGAAGCTGACTACGAAGAGGCGGCGCGACTGTTCAACGCGTGCCGCAAAAAAGGGATACAGGGATCTCATATTGATTTCCTGATATGTGCGGTCGCGATACGGCATTCAGCCGCGGTGTTTACCACGGATAAGGACTTCACAAACTACGCCAAACAACTTGATCTGCAACTACACACATCAAGGAAGGGCTAACTGAACCAATACAGCCCAAATCAACCTCGAGCCGACCAACCTTCCGAACACCAACCATTCATTTGAGGATCAACCGATGAGATGCTTCGCCCGAATCGCTGCTTACCTGTTGCTATCGTCAACTTGCCTGGCCGGCGGACCGGCCGTTAATGAGTCGGCCCGGCAGATTCCGGTCGCTTACAAGGTCGACGTTGTCGTGGTCGGCGGCAGCACGGGCGCGGTTGCGGCGGCCGTTTCGGCCGCGGAGGCCGGCGCGAAGGTTTTTTTGGCTGCGCCTCGTCCCTACCTGGGCGACGACATGACGGCCACGTTGCGGCTTTGGCTGGAGAAGGGCGAGAAGCCCATCGCGCCGCTGGCCAAGCTGCTCTTCACCGACACGCAAACCAACCAAGCGCTGCCCGACCCCAATCGGATTCCCTTCAGCTATGAAGACGACCAGCCCGACGCAGCAATCCACAAAGACACAAAGCCACCCAGTCTGCTAACCGACGGCAAGTGGCTGAGCGCGTCGCAACAGAGCGTGCAGTACGACGGCGACGTCACGATTACGGCCGACCTGGGCAAGACGCAGCCGGTCGAGAGCGTCCGCGTGATGGCCTTTCGCCGGCCCGCCAACGACAAGCTGGCCGGTTTCGTAGTCGACGGCATCACCGTGCTCGTCAGCGACGACAAGAAGGACTGGCAACCGGCCGGCGTGCTGAAGGCCGACGACCCGAGCGCCGCGTCGGTGCTCTTCTCGGCCCCGGTCCGGACCAAGGCCCGATACGTGAAGTTCCTGGTCAAGAAGACGTCGGATGTAAGCCGCCTGCTGCTGGGTGAGATCGAGATTATCCGTCCGGCGTCGGGCGCGCGGGTCGTTGAAGCCGGCCGTTGCCCGCCACCGCGGCCGATGCACATCAAAAAGACGCTGGACGAGGCCCTGCTGGCCGCCGGCGTCGAGTTTCTCTACAGTTGCTACCCGACCGATATCCTCCGCGACTCGGCCGGCAATCCGTGCGGCATCGTGATGGCGAACCGCGCCGGGCGTCAGGCGGTGGTGGCCAAGACGATTATCGACGCCACCGATCGGGCCCTGGTTGCCCGGCTGGCCGGTGCCCGATTCCGGCCGTTCCCGGTCGGCATTCAAACACTTAAGGGCGTGGTGATTGGCGGCGAGCCGCGAACGGCCCCGAACATGACCGCCCGAACCGTCGACCCGCCCTTCCTCGGCCGGTTCCCCAACCAGGCGAAGACGGCCAGCGGCGAGTTCCAGATCATCGAATACACGCTCGATCTGCCGATAAAGGGCGACGATCCTGACTCCTGGGCCGGGGCGGACCAGAAGTTCCGCTCGCTGACTTACCATCCCGAGCAGCAATTCGTCTGCGACCAATTGTTCCAGATCCCACCCGACCCGATGCACGGACGGCAAGCGGCCGCCGGCAACGAGTCGAGCCTCGACGAGTTGCCGTTGGGCGCATTTCAATCGGCCGAGGCAACTCATTTGTACGTGCTGGGTGGATGTGCCGACATCTCGCGCGAACAGGCCGCCCGGCTGATGCGTCCGATCGGGCTGATCGACGCCGGCATCCGTATCGGCAAGGCGGCCGCGAAGGAAGCCAAGTCGCTTCCCACGCCCAAGGGCGCGGCCCTTGTCGGCAAGGAAACAGCCAAACCGGCCGCCGCCGGCGATGTGGGCGAGATCCTGCTTGGCGTGCGGCCGATTCAGGAGCTACCCACCATTGACCAGCCGGCCCGAGCACTGCCCGTGCTTGGCTCCTACGACGTGGTCGTGATTGGCGGCGGAACGGGCGGCGCGCCGGCCGGAATTGGCGCTGCCCGACGCGGCTCCAAAACGCTGGTGGTCGAGTATCTGCACGGACTGGGTGGCGTGGGCACGATCGGTGCGATCTCGAAGTATTACTGGGGTAACCGGGTAGGCTTCTGCGCGACGGTCGAAGGCGGACCGTCCTGGGTCATCGAGCATAAGAAGCAATGGTATCGGGACGAACTGCTCAAGGCCGGGGCCGATATCTGGTTCGGAAGCATCGGCTGCGGAGCGCTGGTTAACGACGGCCGCGTATGCGGCGCGGTGGTTGCCACGCCACAAGGTCGAGGCGTGGTGCTGGCCAAGGTCGTCATCGACGCCACCGGAAACTCCGACGTGGCCGTCGCCGCCGGCGCGGCCTGCCTGTATACCGACCAGACGGAGTTCGGCATGCAGGGCACCGGGCTGCCGCCCCGAGAATTGGGTGCCACTTACACCAACACCGACTTCACCGTGGTCGACGAAACCGACATGCTCGATGTCTGGCGAATGTTCGTCTTCGCCAAGCAGAAGTATCCCAACGCCTTCGACCAGGGCCGGCTGATCGACACCCGCGAGCGGCGGCGGATCGTGGGCGACTTCACCATGAGCATCCTCGACCAGGTCAACCTGCGAACCTATCCCGACACGGTCGTTTGGGCCAGGAGCAACTTCGACACGCACGGCTTCACCGTCGACCCCTACTTCATGCTCGAGCATCCCGAGAAGAAGGGAATCTACGTCAACATCCCCTACCGCTGCATGTTGCCCAAGGGGCTCGAAGGCATACTGGTCATCGGGCTGGGGACCAGCGTAACGCGCGACGCCGTGCCGCTGGTACGCATGCAGCCCGACATCCAGAACCAGGGTTACGCCTCGGGCGTGGCCGCCGCGATGGCCGCCAAGGTCGGCAGCGATCTGCGCAACATCGACATCCGCGCGCTGCAGAAGCACCTTATCGAGATGGGCAACCTGCAGGAAAGCGTACTGACCGACGAGGACTCCCACCCGATGCCCCGGGAGAAGATCGTCGAGGCGGTCAAAAACATCAAGGACCACTTCAAGGGATCGGCCGTGGTGCTGGCGCATCCCCAGCAGGCGCTGCCGCTACTGAAGGAGGCCTACGCGACCGCCGACAACGACGCCGACAAGCTAACCTACGCCAAGGTGCTCGCCACGATGGGCGAGGCGGCCGGACTGGAGCCGCTACTGGCCGAGGTGAGCAACGTACCCCAGTGGGACAAGGGCTGGAACTACCGCGGGATGGGCCAGTTCGGCAACGCCTTTAGCCCGCTCGATTCGCTGGTGGTCGCCCTGGGGCGGCCGGGTGATAGCCGGGCGGTGCCGGTCATTCTGAAGAAGCTCGAACTGCTCACGGCCGAGAGTGAATTCTCGCACCATCGCTCTGCGGCCCTGGCCCTGGAACTGATCGGCGATCCGGCCGCCGCGCCCGCCCTGGCCAAACTGCTCGGCCAGCCCGACATGACCGGATACGTACACGATTCGATCGAGGTGGTCGTCCAACGCGGCGTGCCCGGTGGCACCTGCTCGGAAGAAACCCGGCGTGATTCACTCCGCGAGTTGGTACTCGCCCGGGCGCTGTACCGCTGCGGTGATCACAAGGGTTTGGGTGAGAAGATACTGCGGAACTACACCAAAGACCTCCGCGGCCATCTCGCCCGACATGCCACGGCCGTTTTGAAGGCGAAGTAGCGTGCGTGCTTGTGCGGTCGCGTTCGTGATTGATTCAGGGTCCCCTCTCCCTGTATAGACTGGGGACATGGGTAACACATTGTTTTTTTTGGTTCTTCAGGGATTTTAGTGGGTGATGGTCCTGCGATTAGCGGGATCGTGTAGGGCCGTTTACGGTCCTTCGCCGCCGAAGGCGGTATTAGGCCCGACGTTTACGTCGGGTTGGGTAGACTACCGCATTCGCCCCTTTCCCATCCCGCCCGCCGCCTTCGGCGGCGGGCGGGATGGGAAACCAAAACAGGGTTAGGGGTGTGTCGCATCGCGAACCCGTGCTAAAGCACGGGCCTAATACCGC
>CAZDHN010000055.1:0-16087 GCA_964505115.1 uncultured Planctomycetaceae bacterium | reverse complement strand
GAACCCCATTCGCAGCCCGTACACTCGGCCCTGATAGTGATAATTGTAGACGAAGGCGACCGGCTTGCCGTCGATCAGTAGCAGGTTCAAATCGAGCGTGCCGTTCTTGGCCGCCGCGGCGTGCGCGTCGCGGAGGTACTCGCGGACCGACTCGTGGCAGAGCGTGGTGCCGCTCTCGGACGCGCTTTGCCAGCTTCGCTCGGAAATCTCGACGCAAGCCTCGAAGAGGTCCCAGCGCGGATCGCCGTCGCCCTGGGCGCTTCCCTCGGGTCGGTAGCGGATGTAGGTGATCTTGCCCCGTTCGGCCAGTCGGCGTCGGCAGCGGTTGACGTTGTGCCGCCACTTCTTGGTCCGGCTGCTCCAGTATTCCTCCCAGGTGCCGCAAGTGTCCACGATGGCCGTTTGGGCCCAAGGCTGTTGCCGGGGTGAGAAGCCGGCCGCCCGCATGGCCGTCGGCGTGCGCTGCCGGTCGCGGTTGTCGGCGTCGACCCAGCGGATGTCGACAAGGTCCCAATCCCGTTCGGTCTGGTCGACGTAATCCAATCCGGCCTTGAGAGTGGCCGTCGGGTTGGGACCGATCGGACCGTAGAAGGTTCCCCAGTCGTGCAACGGATAGGTTAGCACCCGAACCGGTCCAACTCGCGTCGATTCGGTCCGCACGACCAGCGGCAGAATGCCGATCGGCTTATCGTCCTCGAGGACGATAAGGACTCGAAGCTTCTGGTCATGTCCAAAATGACGCCAGTAGGTCTCCAGCCAGTCGAACGAGTGAAAGAACGTGGCATCACGGGTCTGTCCAAGCAGGGCGTTCCAGAGCAGCCGGTAACCGGCCAATTGGTCAATATCATTGATCTCTAGGACGCGAATCTGCTCGTTTGGGGACATTCTTGGGTGCTCTGTTCGTGGTCTGAGTGGGGAGTCGGACAATGAACCCAAAGAAAAGCAACCCGCGTGCCACGGACGGCCCATTGGAGCGGTGAAGGCCGGGGATCGGCGTAAATGCTTGCCGGAAAACATCTTGCGGTTCAGGTGGCCAGTCTTGGCATTACCGCTACCCCGAGTCAAGTGGGGCGAAAAGGCAACACGGGTGCGGTGGCGTTTGGTTACGGCAACGGTCGGGCTACTCCGCCGAATCCGAGCGGGCTTCGCCCGTCATTGGGACAAACGCCACGGCCGTGACCGACTTGCGGTTGATCGTGCCGTCGGCGCGCTTCTCGATCAGCACCAACTTCTGGAAGAAGCGGCCCACCGGAATGATCAGCCGGCCGCCGGGCGCTAGTTGGTCGATCAGCGGTTGCGGCACCTCCTCCGGCGCGGCCGCCACGATGATCACGTCGAAGGGGGCGTGCTCGGGCCAGCCCCGATAGCCGTCGCCGGCGCGAACCTCGACGTTCTCGTGGCCCAGCTTTGCCAACCGCGCTCGGGCCGCCTCGGCCAACGGCCGGACAATCTCGATGCTGTAGACATCCTTGCACAACTCGGCCAGCACGGCCGCCTGGTAGCCCGAACCGGTGCCGATATCCAGCGCCCGGCTCTCGGGCTCACAACCGGCCAGTTGCGACATCAGCGCCACGATGTACGGTTGCGAGATCGTCTGACCGTGGCCGATCGGCAAGGGGTGGTCGGCGTAGGCCTGGTCGACCATCTCTTTCGGCACGAACCGATGTCGCGGCACGCGCCCCATTGCCTCCAGCACCCGCTTGTCGGTTATGTTGCGGCCGGCCAGGTCGCGGCTGACCATGCGGCGTCGGGCCGGGGCGTATTCATCTTCATCGGACGGCTGCTCGCGCCCGCCGGCTTGCGGCGATTGGGTTGTCGGCCCGGCAGTCTCCGCGGGCTGTTCGGCTCGTTGATACCACATGACGAACCCTCCGATGAGCAACAAGCCGACCGTCAGCGTGGCGATCCGCGGTATGTCCGACAACCGCGCGTGCGAAGATCGGTCGTTCATCTTCCGCTCGACCGTGTCCATGGCGACCCCCAGGACAAGAGAAAGGCCTCTCTGTAATTCTACTTCCTGCCGCCCGGACGACAACAGGCTTTTCCGACGGCTAGCGAGGGTGCCACTGCTGGCTTGTCCAGCAGTGCGAAGCACAAACCATACGGAAACACTGCTGGACAAGCCAGCAGTGGCACCCAAATCACCGGCCTTTCTAGGCAATTCCTAGCGATTTCGCTTAGGCTTGTAGAGGTCGGTGGCTCGGCCCAGGTAGACTTCGGCGGCGGCCCCCAGGGTTTCGCCGAGCGTGGGGTGGGGGTGGATCGCTTCGGCCAGATCGCCAACCGTGGCCCCCCGTTCGATGGCCACGACCGCTTCGCCGATCAGCTCGCCGGCCCCGTGCCCGACGATGCCGCAACCGAGCAGCCGGCCCGTTTCGGGCTCGACCAGCCATTTGGTGAGCCCCTCCGTTCGACCGACGGCCTGTGCCCGACCGCTGGCCGCCCAGGGGAATTGCGACAGCTCGACGGTTCGCTCCTCGACCTTCGCCTGCGTTTCCGTGAGGCCGGCCCAGGCGATCTCCGGATCGGTAAACACGACGGCCGGAATCGCAAGTGGCGCGAACTCGACCGGCTCGCCCGCCAGGCCGGCGACCGCCACCTTGCCCTGATGGGCCGCCTTGTGGGCCAGCATCGGCTCGCCCGCCACGTCGCCAATGGCCAGGATGTGCTCGTCGGCCGTGCGTTGCCGGGCGTCGGTTTGCACGAATCCGTTGGCGTCGATCTCGACGCGTGTGTTTTCAAGCCCCAGGCCGGAACTATTCGGCCGTCGACCCACCGCGACCAGCACGCGGTCGAAACGCTCGGTGCCCTGTTTTGTCTCGCCCTGGAAAGTGACTTCGACGGCGTCGCCCTTGTCGGCCGCGGCCGTTACCTTGGTGTCGAGCCAGATCGCCTCGAAGTCGGCCCCGAGCTTCTTGGCCAGCGGCTTGACCAGATTGCGGTCGACGCCCGGCAGCAGGCCGTCGGTCATCTCGACCACCGAAACCCGGCTACCCAACGCCGCATAGACGGTGCCCATCTCCAGGCCGATGTATCCGCCGCCGACGATCAACAGCGAGTCGGGCACGTCGGGCAACTCCAGGGCGGTCGTCGAGTTCATCAGCCGATCAGTCGGCAGGTCCACCGCGGGTATCTTCGTCGGCGAGGAACCGCTGGCCAGGATGCAGTGCTCGAACCGTAGCCGATCGTCCTCCAACGGGCTGTCGCCGACCGCTTCCAGTCGCAGCGTTTGCGAGTCTCCAAACATGGCCCTGGCACGGATCACCTGAACCTTGCGTCGCTTGGCCAGTTGCGCCAGACCGCCCGTCAGCGTGCTGACAACCTTTTGCTTGCGGGCGCGCATCACGTCCAGGTCGATCGCCGGACTGCCGAACGACACGCCCCACTCGGCAAGCTGTTCGACCTCGGCCATCGTCTTGGCCGCGTGCAGCAGGGCCTTCGAGGGAATGCAACCTCGCAGCAAACAGACGCCGCCCAATCGCGGCTCGGCGTCGACAATCGCCACCCTCATCCCCAAGTCGGCCGCCAGAAACGCCGCCGCATATCCGCCCGGCCCACCACCAATAACCGCCAGTTGTACTTCCATGAGTTCCAATCCCAAATTCTTCGCCGAGTTTAATTTGTCCCGAATTATTCACGCACCAATTGTAACCCGAAGCGTAAGCGAGGGACGTTCAACGGCCTCTCTTGCATTGGCTTGGCACTTGCCGCTACGACAGAGGAACACTAATCTTCACTGATCTCCACTGATTTTCTCCAAAAATCCCATTAGTGTCGATCAGCGTTGATTAGTGTTCCCTGAAAGCTTGTTCTGACGCAGCACCTTACAATCTCGGCTGACGCTTATAGAAAGCACTCGTCCGCGGGCATTCCGTTATCGCAAGGCGAAGCCGGCCATCATGAACAACACGCCGGCCAGCACGGCAACCGCGCCGCCAAAACGGTCGGCCGCGGGTATCGCGAGGAACCGCTCGGCCAGGTCGGCATTAAACCTTGGATACCAACAGAAGAGCAGGCACTTCAGCGCCGTCAGCCAGGCCACCAGCCGCATCAGGCCGGGTACATCGGCGGCCACGGTGGCGCCTTCGGACAGCACGAGAAACGCGATCGTGAAGAAGAAGGCAAACACGACGCGGCTCAGCAGGTCGTGCCTCATCAGCTTCACCAGCCACTGGCCCGTCTTGGCGGGCGACAATAGCAGCGGGATACCCAGCAGCAACTCGATAGCGCTGAGCACGAACGAAAAGGTGGAGAGTGTCATTGCCCCGGCTCCTTGACGAAATGACCTAACGGCACCACGTCCCGACAGCAGGGCATTCTATCCGCTCGGCAACGACACACAAACCCCGATTGGGGACGCTGGAGCGCCTTACGATAGAACGGTAGCCGGCTTCGCGAGAATTCGGATGCTTGCCGTTTGCGGGCTGAATTCTGGTTCATCCGGATTAAGCGTATGTTGACTTGAAAAAGTGTGGACATGTTGGTCCCATCTGTAGTTGTACCAACACCTTCAGACGGGAGATTTCAACATGTCCACAAGTTTGTTGTACCATGGATTTGGGGTTCGTGACTACCGCTACGCAGGAATGGAATATCGGCATGGGGGCGTGGTCTTCACGATTGAGCGGAAGAAGGAAACCTGTCGTTGTGCGGTCCGTGGCTCGGAGAACACTGGGTGGGAAGGGTGACCGTCTGCCGCTCAATATAGCTTCAGCCGTCGCGCCATGCCACCGGGCGTGCAGGAACGCGTTTTTAGCTGGATTCGCAAGAATTCAGCCAGTGAGCGGAAATCCGTCTGAATTCTTGCGAATTCAGCTACCACGGTATCGCCGAATCATCAAGGTTCTGCAAACCCGTTCCTGCACCCATGCCACGGGCGTCCGGCGATCCGGCCTCCCACGAACGGCTGGGCTGGGATACAATGAGACGTGCTGGAGCCCGAGATTCTTGGCCCAGTGTTGTTGAATCAGCCGTAAGTGCCGATTCCAAGCGGAGTTATGACTTGGGTCATATAAAGCCGCGACCGCTGGTCGCGCTGGAAGTCTTGGGAAATCACACGGTCTTTGGCCCCGTGCGCGACCAACGGTCGCGGCTTTATACTCGTGCGCGACCGCTGGTCGCGGCTTTATACTCGTGCGCGACCGCTGGTCGCGGCTTTGTATGCGGAGATTACATGAGCAATCGACAGATTCTCGTCACCAGTGCGTTGCCCTACGCAAACGGCCATATCCACATCGGCCATCTGGTCGAATACCTGCAAACCGACATTTGGGTCCGCTTTCAGAAACTGCGGGGTAACCGGGCACTATATATCTGTGCCGATGACACGCACGGCACGGCGATCATGATCCGTGCGGGCGCGGAGGGCATCAGCGAAGAAGAGCTGATAGCTTCGATGCAGCAGGCCCACATCGCCGATTTCGCCGGGTTCGATATTGAGTTCGATAACTACGGTAGCACGAATAGCCCGGAGAACCGGGAGCTGTGCGGCGAGTTTTGGACGGCCATCCGCAAAGCCGGACTGGTCAATGAGAAAGAGGTCGAGCAGTTGTTCGACGTGACGACCGGCATGTTCCTGGCCGATCGGCAGGTGCGGGGCACGTGCCCCAAGTGCGGCGAGACCGATCAGCCGGGCGATAACTGCTCGAAGTGCGGCGCCCACTACAACGCCAGCGACCTAATCGATCCCGTCAGCGCCCAGACCGGCACCACGCCCGAGGTCAGAAAGGCCCACCACTTGTTCATCAACATCGAGGAGCTGCACGGGTTCCTCGACGAGTGGACCGCCGCCGACAATCACCTCCAATCGGAGGTGCGAAACTATCTGAAGGGCCACTTTCTGCACGAACCGCTTCGCGACTGGGACGTCTCGCGGCCGGCGCCGTACTTCGGCTTCGAGATTCCCGACTCGCCGGGCGATTACTGGTACGTTTGGTTCGACGCGCCGATCGGCTACATGGCCTCCACCCGACAATGGTGCGACCAGCACGGCGAAAAGTTTGACGACTGGTGGCGAAGCGACAAGACCGAAATCCATCATTTCATCGGCAAGGACATCACCTACTTCCACACGCTGTTCTGGCCGGCCATGCTGAAGACGGCCGGTTTCACGCTACCGACCAAGATCCACATCCACGGCTTCCTTACCGTGGGTGGCGAGAAGATGTCGAAGTCGAAGGGCACCTTCATTCGCGCGACGACCTATTTGGAACACCTCAACCCGGCCTACTTGCGTTACTACTACGCCTCGAAGCTGAGCCCCCGGGTAGACGACATCGACATGAACCTGGACGAGTTTATCACCAAGATCAACGCCGACCTGGTAGGCAAGGTGGTGAACCTGGCCAGCCGCACCGCCCGATTCCTCGAAGGCGGCAAGCTTTCCGAAGTTTACCCCGACGACGACGGCCTCTTCCGGCAAGCGGCCGACGACGGCCGTGAGATTGCCGAGGCGTACGAGGCCTGCGACTTCAATCGGGCAATGCGAAAGATCCTGGCGGTTGCCGATCGGGCGAACCAGTTCGTCGAGCATCACGCGCCCTGGCTACTGAAGAAGGATCCCGACAAAGCCGGCGAGCTTCGCGACGTTTGCTCCATCGGCCTGAACTTGTTCCGCCAGGTGGCCGTCTATCTGTCGCCCGTCCTGCCGCGATTGGCTGAACAGACGGGCGAGCTGTTGAACAAGCCGATCAGGCATTGGGACGAATCGGCCGAACCGCTGACAGGCACGCCCGTCAGCAAGTTCGCCCACATGATGAAGCGTGCCCAGCGCGAGCAGGTCGACGCGATGATCGCGGCCAGCATGGAAGAGGCCCCCAACGGCCCGAAGTCTTTGTCCGACACACCGGCCGACATGGAAGAGGCCCCCGGCGGCCCGAAGCCTTCGGCCGACACGCCGGCCCACGCGGACGACGACGGCCCCCTACTGGCCGAGCCGTTGGCCGAGGAGTGCTCGTTCGACGAGTTCCTCAAAGTCGACCTGCGGGTTGCCCGAATTCTGGCGGCCGAGGACGTGGCCGAGGCCAGGAAGCTTCTGAAGCTCACGCTGGGCCTCGGCGGCGAACACACGAAAACCGTGTTTGCCGGAATCAAGGGTGTTTACGAGCCGGAGCGGTTGGTCGGCCGGCTGGTAATATGCGCGGCCAATCTGAAAGCCCGCAAGATGAAGTTCGGCACCAGCGAGGGCATGGTGCTTGCCTCCGGGCCGGGCGGCAAGGAGATTTTTATTCTCTCTCCCGACGAAGGCGCCAAGCCGGGCCAGCGCGTGCATTGATGGTTTCTGGTGCCACTGGCATCTTGCCAGTGCTTTTCAGTTGCACTGGGGACTGGTCCATTTTTCGGTCGCTTGATTGTTCCATTCCGCTGGAAGTGCAAGCCGAAAACATGGACCTGTCCCCTTTCGTGGCGATTGGAATACTTGGCTTGTTGCCGGAACCCCGAGTATTCGTCTGTCTTCCCGGAGAGCTTTCAGGTCGGACGTTCATTTGGAGCAGGAGACTACAAGCCCAGGGCTGAAGAACACTGGCGAAACGCCAGTGGCACCCAAGGCCAGTGGCACCCGATGCCAACGGCACCCGTTTGTAGCATCGATCAAACGGTTCCGACCAGATTGAACTGTTTGATTTTGTTGTAGATGGTTTTTTCGCTAACCCCCAGTTGCCGGGCGGTTTTGGCGCGATTGCCGCCGCAATGCTTCAGGGTCTGCACGATTGCCCGACACTCGATCTCGGAGAGCGTCATGCCGACCAGTTCCGTGCCACCGTTGCCTCCCGTGGCGGTTGCGGTCGCTTGCAGGTTAAGCATCAGGTCTTGTCGTCGGATGATTCCATCCTTGCAGCGGGCCGAAGCGCGCTGGAGGACATTTTCCATCTCTCGCACGTTGCCCGGCCATTCGTACCAGCCCATCGCGCTAGTGGCATCCGCGTCGAGGATGAAGGGCGGGTAATTGCGGCGTTGGGCAATTCGCCCAAGTATCTCCGCGGTCAGTGCGGGAATATCCGAGGGATGGTCCTTGACGGCCGGCATGCTCAAGGGCAGTACGTTGAGACGGAAGGACAGTCCTTCGCGAAATCGTCCCTGCCGACACATCGAGGTCAGATCATGGTCGGTCGTCGCAATCACGCGAACGTCGACCCGGGTGGCGCTCTTCGAGCCGATTCTCTGCACGGTATGTTCTTGCAGAAGGCTCAAGAGTTTCGGTTGCAGTTCCAGGGGAAGCTCACCGATTTCGTCCAACAGGAGCGTTCCGCCGTCGGCGATTTCCACCCGGCCCGGACGATCGCTGCTAGCGCCGGCGAAGGCGCCCCGCACGTGCCCGAACAGTTCGTCTTCGAGCAAGTCCCTCGGCAAGGCCCCGCAATTGAGCGAAACAAACGGCCCGGCGGCTCGTGCCCCGTTGACGTGAATCAACTGCGCGGCGATGGTTTTCCCGCTGCCGGCGGCGCCGGTAATCAGGACGGTTGAATCGAGTTGTGCAAACGTTCCTATTTCCTTTCGCACGGCCTTCATGGCCGTGGAATCTCCAACCAGTGTTAGCGGCGGCATCGGGGAGTTGACGGCTTGTCGGAGGTTGCGATTATCGGCGGCCAACCTGGCAACGCGTATGCCTTGACGAATCCGGATCAAGAGTTCCTCGCGGTTCCAGGGCTTGGAAAGATGTTCGAACGCGCCCTCTTTCAAGGCGGCCACGGCCTCGGGAATCTCGCCCGCGTCGGCGATCATTATGACGGGAATGTCGGCAAACTGCTTGTGGATGTGTCGTAGGCAATCCAGTCCGGACATGTCGGGCATGATTGGATCCAACAGCACACAGGCGATGTCGTTGGACATCCGCGCGATTGCCCGTACCCCGCCGTCCGCCTCGACAACTCGGTAACCCTCCATCTCCAGAAGCTGTCGCAGCGCCAATCGCGTAACATCGTCGTCTATGACGACCATGATCAACGCCGCCTTGGTTTGGCTGTCGGCCGGCGTGCGGTGTCGCGACGGGGATTTATCCGGCATCGAAGGCGACGGCCTGCCAGGCTGGGCCGCTTTGGGCCGGTTCGAGCCGATTGGTGCAACCGCTGTCGCATGTCCCGCTGAAAATCCGCCTTGGTCTATGCTGGCCACGGTTTCTGCCTCCCCTTTTGCCGGAGCGTGTGAATTTCATACCGCATTACGGTAAATTGTAGGTTACGCCACGCGGATACGTGGTGCATCTACAGGTATGCCGTGGTATCCCCCGGTACATATGTCGATCCAAAACGCACCGGAAATCGCCGTAACTTGCGAGAATTCGTGCTAGGGGAGATGTAAGGATTACGTGGACCGTTCGGCTTGTGGCGCAAGTGCGTTCTGCGCAGGCGGGGAGAGAGCTTGTTGGCCCGGATCGTTCGCGGACAAATCGTAACCCGAAGCGTAAGCGAGGAGCGCTTAAGGGGTAGGGACGAGACTCGTTTGGCGTCCCTCGCTTACGCTTCGGGTTACGATCACCGCTGACAAGTCCGGCGGCTATTGCGGTTCGGTCAGCGGGGTGCCGTCGGCCGCGCGACCCACTTTGAACGCGCCCAACAGTCGCATTATCTTTAGGAACACCTCGCGATCGAACAGGGGGCCATCCGAGCCGGTGTCGCCAAACATGGCCGACGCGATTTCCACTTCGGCCAGCAGCCGGTCGTTCTTGTGGCAGGTGGTGCTTACCTTGGCCCCGTCTGCGGCAACGTATTCGATTGTGGCCGTATAGATCAGCCTGTCGCCGGGAAATGCTTCGCCGAAGAAGATCGCCTTGGGTATTCGGGCGAGAATCGGGTTCCGCGTGCAGCCGCTCTGTTCAAACAGCAACAGCCCGCCAACCAGTGCCAGGCCCTCGATAATGAGCGGCTTGGGCATCATGGGGTAACCGGGAAAATGATCGCGCAAATGGTCCTCGGCCAGCGTAACCGTCTTGACGGCCTTGGCATGTCGGCCACTCTCGAACTCGATGAACTGATCGACCCAATACCAACGCATGAAACCATTCTCCCCGAAAACATTGTGGACCCAACGAACCATTATACCGACATCTCGGCAGCCGCCGCAACCGAAGAACTGACGGGCCAGCAAACTGTATCGGCCACAACGATGGGTGCCACTGGCGTCTCGCCAGTGCAATGGAGACCGGAGCTTGCTCGTTGTCCTTCCAGCCGATCGCCGTGCGTATTTGCGCATTCCTGCTTCTACGGAAACGAATCGGCGGACGCAAGACGGACTCTCGGAATGCTAACCAACAAGCTCCGGGCTAGTCAACACTGGCGAAACGCCAGTGGCACCCCGCTGTTTGCGACTACTCCACTGCCCGCCGTGCCATTAGGGCGGCGCCGCGGAGTGGGTCGGCCCGGGTTGGGGTGATTGGCCGGCCCAGCGTCTCTTCGAGTATCTTCAGCCAGACGGCGTGCCGGCTGCCTCCGCCGGCGGCAAGGACCGTTCTCCGCGATAAGTCGACCTGCAATTGGTCGACCATTTGGGCCACGCGTCTTGAAAGACTCTCGACCAGCGATCGGGCCAGTTGGGCCGGACCGTGGTGCAGGCCCAGGTTGCGCCAGGTGCCCTTGCCGTCGGGCAGATCGGCCTCGAACACCAGACCGCCGCAGCCGGGTTGGGCTTCGGCGGCCAGCGCGAACAGGTCGGCGTCGCTCTGGCAGTCGGGCAGCAGATCGCGCAGCCAGTTAACGACGTTGTATCCGCAGCCGTCGGCGACCATGCGGTAGTGGAGTCCGCCCGGATAAGGGCCGCGAATGATCGCCGCCTCGGCCGCGACCGCTTCCTGCTCGACCGCGTAGGCCACCATTGCGGTCCCCAACGTGATCAGAAGCCCGCCAGTTTTGTGAAGCTCGGCCCCGAACGCCCCGGCCGTCTGGTCGTTGCCCGCCAGCACCAAGGGGATGTCTTCCGGTAGGCCGAATTTTGTCGCGCCGGGTCCGGTTTGGGCGGCCACGCTGCCGATGGGCGCCAGGTCGGGGAGCCGGTCTTTTTCAAGCCGGCAGACCTCCAGCGCCGCGGGCCACCAGTCGTTCAGTTCGAGCGAGTAGAGCCCGCTCATGGCGGCCAGATTGTTGTCGACCACGGCCCGACCGGTCCATTGCTCAACCAAATACGTCGGCAGGTTGACCAGCCGATCGTCCGGAACGATCAGCCCGGGCCGGTTAGCTTGAAGGTGCGCTATCTGGCAGATCATCAGGGCGGGCAGCAATTGGGCGAAACTGGCGTGCCGGGCGAAGTCGGCCAAACGCGGTTCCTCCTGCAATCGCCGACAGGCCTCTTGTGCCCGCGTATCTTGCCAGGAGATGAAGGGAGTTTTGGGGCTTCCCGATCTATCGAGCACCGTGAACGTTTGCGCCTGACTGGTAACGGCCACGACTCGAATCGCCTCGGGCGTTTGGCCCGCGTCGGCAATTGCCCCGCGCACCGCTTGCTCGCAAGCCGCCTCGGCCTCGGCCGAATCGAGTTCCACGTGGCCGCCGGGCGCGTACTGGTGATCAAGTGGCACGGCGGCGACCCCGCGGCGCGCCAGTGCCGCGTCGAACACGGCGGCCTTCAGCAGCGTGCTTCCCAAATCGACGGCCAGGATCATGGCTCCACCAGTTCGTTGGTTCCCTTGGCGTGGCTTTTTAGCGCGGCGGTGAAGAGCCGATGCGACAGTGCCGCCTCCTCGGGCGTAACGCAGGCGGCGAAGTGGCTCTTGGGCGTTCCTTCCGTCAGTTCGTGCAGAAAGGCAGCCCACATCTGCTGGATCGCGTCGGTGAAGCCGAACTCGAAGATGCCGCCCGTAATGCCCTTGAAAGCCGGCTGCCAGCCCATGTCGATCCACTGCCAGGCCTGGCTCTTGCCCGTGTACTGGAGGATTTCCAGCCGACGCGGGTTGCTGCTCGACCAGCGTCCGCAGCCCTCGGTGCCCTTGACCTCGAAATACCATGTATCGGTTTCGCCGGGCGCGATTCGCTGCGTTTTGATAACCATCGGGAAGGGCTCGCCCGAGTCGGGGTCCAACGTGTCGCATAGCAGCGTGGCGTTATCCCAGGTCTCGCAGGGCACGCGGTTCCCGTCGGCGTCGGGCCGCTCCTTCATAATGTTCGACAGCACGGCCCGAACCGAGCGAGGGAACCACCGCGCGCGAAACGGCATGTGGCAGGGGTGCATACCCAGGTCGCCCAGGCAACCGTACTCGCCGTTGTAGGCGATCATGCGTTTCCAGTTGATTGGTTTGTCGGGATCGAGATCGGACGAATGCAGGAACCCGGAGTTGACCTCGATTATTTGGCCGAAGGCCCGATCTTCGATCATCCGGCCCAGCCGCTGCATGGGTGGGAAGAAGGGGAACTCGGAGCTGCAGCGGACGAACACGTCGGGATGCTCGGCGATGCAACTCATGATAGCCCGGTTGGCTTTCAGGTCGATGCCGAACGGTTTTTCGCCCAACAGATGTTTGCCGGCCTCGATCGTGTCGATGTAGAGCGATTCGTGCAGGTTGTGAGGAACCGCGCAGTAGACGGCCTCCACTTCGTCGTCGGCCAGCAGTTCCCGATAATCGGTGGTCGCCAATCGCACGCTGGCGAAGTTGCCCGTGAACCAATCGAACAGTCTCTCGTTTGCATCGCAGACGGCCACGATTTCGGGCCGGCAGTTCATTTCGGTCAGGTGGCACCATCGGGCCGCCGCGCTACCGAATTCCCGACCCATCAGCCCCAAACCGATAATGCCGAATTTGACCGTTCTCATTTCGTGCTATCCTTTTGGTGATATAAAGCCGCGACCGTTGGTCGCGCCGGAAGTTTCGGAAAACCGTGTGTCTTTTGCCCCGTGCGCGACCACCGGTCGCGGCTTTATAGAGCGGCCAGTACCGCGTCGACCAGCACCCGGCCGGCCTCGGGCGTGAAGAGGCTGTTGGCCGCTTCGTATCCGCCGGCCGTTTCGGGCGTGACGATGTATCCTTGCAGTTCGCCGTTAACCAGGCTGACGACGAACGTCTTCGGCGCCGCCAGCCGCTTGATTTCCAGAGCATACTCGGTGAACAGTTCGCCCGGTAGACCGGCCAGGCACGTTTGGCCGATCCGCAACAGTTGCACCTCGATTGGCTCGTATTGGGCCAGAACCCGATCGATTTGGCCCTGCTGTTGTGCCCGGGCGAGAGTGACGATTCCCTCGGCTCCAAAGACGGCACACTCGGCCGTGCGCACTTCCACCCGTTCGGCCCCTTCCGCCTGGAGCCGCTGGAAGTCAGCCTCGTACTCGGCCAGCAGTCGCTCGGCCTCGGCCACGCCGGGCAACGTCCGCCGCGGCAGGTCCACTTTGCGGAGAGATGCCCGAAGCGGACAATCGGCCGTGAAAGCGCGATCGGTCAGTGCATCGAGGCTATCCGCGACCGCGGCGCCCAGCTTGCGTCCCAACCGCTCGGCCTCTTGGAATGTCTGGCCGCTTACGAAACGGCGTGGGCTCTGGTTGCCGCAGGGCGCCGTGTGGTAAACGACCGTCAGATCCTCGCCGAACTGCTCCCGCAACTGCTGCCGCGCGTAGTGGGGGAAGTCGGACGAGACGAGCGTCGAATCCTCGTGCAGCACGGTCGGGTGCATTCCGTAGACCATGTCGAGGGCCAAGGGCGGACCGCCGCCCGACGGACGAATCACCAGCAGGCCGACCTCCGGATCGGTCAGGCCGTCGGTCGCCAGCCGATTGCCGCCCACGCCGGTGGCGTCGGCCGTTGTCTGGGCGATCTCGGCCGGGCATTTCTTGGATACAGCCGCGCGGACGGCCTCGACCGCTTGCTCTTTAACGAACTCCAGGTAGGCCTCCTCGGGAGCGGGTACCGCCGGATCGGCCTGCCAACCGATCAGCCGGCCCGTCACGGGGGCGGAATGCGTGTGCGTGCAACCGATGAATACGCCGGCCTGGGCAATCGAAAGCTCCTCGGCCACCGCCCGGCGAATCGATCGGGCCGTGGGCGGATCAATGAAGAGCAGGTCCAACGAGATCAGCACGACCGAGCTAGCAGCCCGTTGAAAAAGGGTGCCACTGCTGGCTTGTCCAGCAGTGCCAAGCATAAGCCCCGCCGAAACACTGCTGGACAAGCCAGCAGTGGCACCCAAATCAGCGGCAAGGGACTTTTTCAACGGGCTGTCGGATCCACTTTCCAGGTATAACACCGAGGCGAGAATTGGGTCGTGTACGCCGGTCGATATCCGCTTGACGTGCGGGTATCCAAACAGGGCGACACCGCCGGGGGGCGAAATGTCGCGAGCGGCTGCTCCGGCGGCAAGCGTCATGAACGGGCCTCGGGTTTGTAATTCCCGCCGATCGGGATGGTCGGGTCGTCAAAGTAATTGTCGTCGATCATGCAGGGCATGCTGCATTCCAGCAACAGCGCCGGCCCAATGCCCGTGAAGCTGTGCGCTTTGCCCTGCTCGACCGGCAAGACGTCGCCGGGCCCCATCTCGCGCTGGCTTCCGTCGTAGGTCATACGGACGCGGCCCTTGACGATGTAGAACGTTTCGTGCTTCTGGCGATGGCTGTGCGAGGGACAAGTCTGGCCGTCGAAGACAAACAGGTACTTGCCGCAGTAGCCGGCTTTCAGTTCGTTGGCGACCCAATACTCGATCAGCCCGACTTGCTCGAACCGTTTTAGGCCGAAGTCGAGCACCAACGGCTCGGCGGGCGGCATGACGAGCCCCCAGGTTTCGATTTGCCGGCGGAATTCGGCCAGCGCCCGCTCGGCTTCCGGCCCGGCAAGCGAAATGTCGGCCGCTTTGTCGAGTTGTTCCATGGTTGATCGGGGGTTAGGGACCAGGGGACAGGGGTCAGTTTCCATAGCCCAGTTCGCGCTGGACTTCGCCGATCGATTCTTCGATTATGTCCATGGCCTTTTGGGCCACTTCGTCGGGCATGACGATTGGCGGACTCATGCGAAGGATGTGCCCGGCGGGAATCCAGGCCAGCCCCTTGGAAAACGCCCGCTGGTAGATCAGCTTGCCCGCCTCGTTGAGTGGTTCTTTCGTGGCCTTGTCCTTAACCAGCTCGACGCCCATCAGGCAGCCCTTGACTCGCGTGTCGCCGACAATGGCGAACTTGTCGGTCCAATCGGCCATGCGTCGGGCGAACAGTTCCTCCAGGTGAGCGGCGTGCTCCAGGAGCCCTTCCTCCTCGATAACCTCGATCGAGGCCAGCGCGGCCGCGCAGGCCATCGGGTTGCCGCCATAGCTGGTCGAGGCGCTGATCTTGTCGACCGCGTCGGCATACGGCTCGCGCACCACCATGGCCGTGACCGGGAATCCGTTGCCGAATCCCTTGCCGATGGTGACCACGTCGGGCAGCACGTCCCAGTGCTCACAGCAGAGCCACTTGCCGGTTCGGCCCATGCCGGTTAGCACCTCGTCGGCGAACAGTAGCATGTTGCGTTCTTCGCAGAAAGTTTTGAGCTTGGGGAAGAAATCGTCCGGCGGCATGACGCTTCCCGCCCAACCCTGAATGGGCTCCAGCACGAAGGCGGCCAGCCGGCCCGTGGTGCTCTCGGTGATGAAGGTATCGTAGAATTCGAGATACTTTTCGGTGTCGATTGTGCCGTCGGCTCGTGTCCACCAGGGGTGGTAGGTGTCGGGTCTGGGGACCATGTAGAAGCCGGGGCTGCGTGTCGGGCCGCTGAAGTTGCTCATCCGCGCTAGGCTGACCGCGTGGCCCGACTTGCCGTGGAAATCGGCGAAGCAACTGATGAACTCGTGGTTGCCGGTGGCCGCCCGACAGGTTCGCAGTGCCGCCTCGACCGCAGCCGTGCCGGCGTCGTAAAGCTGGATGCCCGTCAGGTCGCCCGGCATTACCTGGACCAGCTTCTCCAGCAGCTTCACCTTGATTTCGGTGGTGAAGTCGTGTGCGTTCATCAGTTGGCCGGCGTATTTGCCGATTGCCTCGGAGACCTTGGGGTGGCAATGCCCCAGGTTGGTAACGTAGATGCCGCTGGAGAAGTCGATGTAGCGGTTTCCGTCAACATCGGTCAGAGTGCAACCCTGGCCGCTTTCAAAGGCGACGGGAAACAGCCGCACCTGACCCGACAGACCGCGTATGTGCTTGGTCGCCCGATCGTGCA
>CAZDHN010000054.1:0-16121 GCA_964505115.1 uncultured Planctomycetaceae bacterium | reverse complement strand
GCGGCCACCGCCGCCGCCACGCCCGCCGCGTGCCCGGTGGCGAAGCAAACTGGAATCAGGCGGATGTTGTCGGCCGTTTTCAGTGCCGCGGAAATGCAGCGGCCCGACGCCAGCAGGTTGTCGACCTTCTTGGGTACGAGCACGCCGTAGGGGATATGCCACTCGTCACCCGCCGGCTTGGTGAAACCGCCCACGGCCACGACGTCGGCACAACGCTTGCCTTTTCTGATGTCGTCCACGGCAAGTGTCTTGACGCCGGTCAGGGTCCGCGTGATCCGCACGCCGAGTTGCGGGCCGGTCTCCAGCAATGACACCTTCTCGTAGCCGGGCGTCTTGCGCAGCTTCTGTACGGACTCCCAAATGTGGCGGCGATGGTTCATCTCCAATCGCGTCAGTTCGGCCACGTCCAGCCCGTCCCTCTCCGGCCCGCGCATGTTGACCCAGTTGACCCCGGGAATCGGGGTGGGCGAGCCGAGCCCGCGGGGCTTGCGAGTCTTCTTGGCCAGGGCCTGGTCGACCTTGTCCAGATTGCCGATCCGCGAGACCAGACCGATGTTGTAGCTGCGGTGCTCGAAGGCGGCGCCCGCCGCCGCGAACAGGTCGCCGTCGCCGGTGGCGTCGACCACGTTCTTGGCCAGAATCGCCTGTCGTCCGGATTTGCTCTCGAAGACCGCGCCGCGGACCGCGTTGCCATCCATCACGGCGTCGACGCCCCAGCAATGCAGGAAGACCTTGACGCCGGCCTCTTGGATCATGTCCAGCATGACGAACTTGAGCGCTTCGGCGTCAACGGTCGGGTTGCTTCCGGGCCCGCGGTTCATGATGCCACCCTCGTACTTCTCCAGGCGTCGCATCATCTCCTCGCCGACTCCCATGCAGACCTGCTTCGGGCCCTTGACCATGTGCCCGATCACGATCAGCACCAGCCCACCGGTCCAAAGACCGCCAAAATGGTTGTAGCGTTCCACCAGGGTTACTTCCGCGCCGGCCCGGCGCGCGGCAATGGCCGCGGCCACGCCGGCTGGTCCTCCGCCCACGACCAGCACGTCGGTCTGATCCAAGAGCGACAGTTTCCGTTGCGGCTGAATCACCTCGCCGTTGACCACGGAAGGGCAGGTCGCCGTCGATGAAAGCGCATTCTCATCGAGCACGCTGCCGGTGAATCCGCTGCTTCTCCGGGGCGGATCGGCCAGTGCCGACGAATTACCCAGGGCGGTGCCCAACCCGGCGGCCAATCCTGAAGAACCCAGCAGTCGTAGCAGTTCACGTCGCGAGAGTCGATTGTTCATCTAAGTGGCTCCAATTTGGAATGTATGTTAAATGTCGTTATGTTGTGACGGATCCGATGGCGCAATGCGTCTGATAGGCTGCCGCCAACCAACGTCTTACCGTTTAGGCCTCCACTTGTCCAGCGGGATGTCCCGGTGGCGGACAGAAATCGCCGGCTCGCGGCCGTCAACAGCCGCGTACCAACCGATTAACAACCAACTGGCGGAACTCGGGCGAGAGGTTGGCGAAATAGGCCGTGAATCCCGTCACGCGCACTACCAGATCCGGATACTGCGACGGGTCCTTGTGCGCGGCCATCACCTGTTGAGCGTCGACTATGTTGATATTGAACAGCGTTCCTCCTAGGGCAAAGTGGGTCGTAATCAGACTGCTGATCGTGTCCAGGGCGCTGTCCGACTGGGCGATGCACGGGTCGAGTTCCAGTTGGATGGGAGCCGTATTGCCGTAGCCGGGCTGGATCGCGGCGATCGCCTGAACCATGGCCGTGGCCGCTCCATCGTCGCGGAAGCCGGGACGGGGATTGGCCCCATGCGCAATCGGCTCGCCGGCGCAACGACCATCGGGGGTGGCACCGACCTGTTTGCCCAATCGCAATGTATCGGCCCAGGAGAACCAACCGGGAATCATCCGTCGACCGCCCGGTGTCGGCTTTTCGGTGACCAATCGCGTCAACAATTGCGAGACCTTCAGCGCCCAGCGATCGCCCAGCGAATCACCCTCTCCGTAATGCGGCGCGGTGTGCATCATCAGCCTCACCCGCTCGCCCTCGACGCCTTGGTAGTTGTCGCGGATCTGCTCGGCCAGTTCCTTCCACGCAATCCGCTGCTGCTCTTTCACGCGGTGCTCGAGCGCGGCCAGCGAATCGGCCACGTTGGCCAGGCCTGCCCCGTCGACGCACATGTTGTAGAGGTCGACGCCGCCGTTGGTTACGTTGAGTCCTCGCTCGATCGGACCGTGCGTGAGAAGGTTCAGCACCAGTTCCGGCTCGTTCAGATGCTGATGATCGAGTTGCACGTCGATTCCCCGAGCCGTGCACAATACGGCCTTGCGCAGGTGCTCTTCGAACCGCTTCCAGAGCGAATCGACGCAAGGGCTCGAATCAGCCGCCATCATCTCGTCGAAGGCCACCATGAAGACCTTGGCCACATTTATCTTCACGGTGTCGTTCATCGTGTATTCCAGCCCGGGCAGGGCCATCCAGTTGCAGCCCACGGCGATCCGCCGGCGTGCCAACTCGGCCGAGTAGCCGTTGCGCATGAAGCCCTCGACCAGGGCCTTGTCGCCGGAAAACCGCGGCCAGGCCTTGCGGTCCTCCAGCAGATACTCAACCCCCTTGCGCAACAGGCGCGGATCGAGCCCGTCGTGTACTCGGATCGTCAGGTTGCAGGTTGATTTAAGGCGGTGCGCCGCCTCGAGAATCAGGAACGACAGATGGCTCGTCTGATCGTGTCCGTCGGCAGCCGGACCGCCCAGTTGATAGTAGTGGGGATCGTTCAACAGCAGGCAGGCCAACAGAAAGATCGCGTCCTCGTCGTCGATGTGACCCGCGCGGCGATCGCGCTCGTAGTAAGGCCGCAGCAACTCGTCGAGTTGCCCGCCGGCGCCGTCTCGATTGTAGGTCCGCGAGGCCATGTTGAACCAGGCGATCCACTGGCAGGCCTCGCGGAGCGTGCGCGGCGGGCCGTCGATTAGTCGGCGGTTCACCTCGGCCATCTCGCGGAGATTGGCCTCCAAGGCCGGGTCGGTCTCGTCGGCCGCGGCCATTTCAATTGCCTCGACCGTGCGGCGGATCCAGCCCTGAATGGCCTGAATCACCCGCTCTTCAGCCTCGTAGAACTTCGCTTTGTCGGCTCCGTGCCCGGCACGGCATCGCCGGACCTTCTTCAGCAGACCACCCCAGCCCAATTCCAGACCGATCTGATAGTCGGGCGCGAAGTGGGCGTCGTTGCCGATGCCCGAAATGATCCCGTAGCGCTCCTGATCCGGCTTCAACTCGGAGTAATCAAATTCGGGCGGCCAGTTGCACTTTCGCAAGCGGTTCAACAGCACCATGTACCGGCCGGCCAGTGCGTCCCTCGGATCGACGTAGACCGGAAGGCATTCCAACAGGTCACGGAAATTGTCGGTCCAACCCTCCAGGCCGTAGAACGAGCCGTTGGGATGGTTAGGCTTCGGCTGCCAGACGAAATCCTCCGGCGGCAGCACCATGCCGTAATCATCCTCGTTCATGTAGCCGAGACGTTGGAGCTTATCCTGCGTCTGGGCCTCCTTTCGTTTGCGCAGATGCTCCAAACAAGAAGCGTAGTCGAGTCGGTCTTGCACGGAGCGTGTCATTGGAAAGAGTCCCGTGTTCAAGAAGAGGCGTGTTGTGTGTTAGAAACGGTGCCGGCCACTTTTACGACGAGGTTCGGCCGCGCGGCCCCGGCCGCCAGTACGTCCAACTCGGCCGCCGTGGGAGCGTGGAACTCCGACCGTGGGCCGTCGAGCCCCAGCGAGTCGTACTTTCCGGTGCCCAGCGGATGGTAAGGCAGAAGGTCGTACTGGCGTACGTTGTGCAACGTGGCCAGGAAATCGGCGATTGCACCAATTTGGTCCGGCCGATCATTAAAGCCGACAACCATCGGTGTGCGAATTACCAGTGCCCGACCCAGAACATCAATCCGACGAACGTTCTCCAACGTCCGCGCGTTCGACGCGCCGGTCCAGGCCTGATGCGCTGTGTCGTCCATCGTCTTGATGTCGACCAGGAACAAGTCCACTAGCGGAATCAGCGCCTCGATGACCTTCCAGGGCACGGCCAGATTCGTTTCGATCGCCGTGTGGATCTCTTCCCGACGACAAAGCCCCAGTATCTCCCGGGTGAACTCGGCCTGCACGAGCGGCTCACCGCCGGAGATGGTCACCCCACCCGCCGGTTCGTAGAACAAACGATCGGAGAGCACTTCGGCCACGATCGATTCCGCCGTGCGCGTCTCGCCAACCCGTACCAGCGACTTGGCATAACACGTCTCCGTGCATTCGCCACAGGCCACGCAGCGATCGCGATGGTAGACATGGCGCCCCTCAAGGAACTCGTGTGCCCCCTGGCGGCACGCCTCGGCGCAGGCCTTGCACCCGATGCAGCGTTCGGGAAACACCTGGATTTCCGGCTGAGGACTATAGGTCTCCGGATTGTGGCACCACGGGCAGTGCATCTGACAGCCCTTCAAGAACACCGTGGTGCGAATTCCGGGCCCGTCGTGGACCGAAAAGCGTTGGATGTGTGTAATGACTCCGCTTGTCACAAGCGTTCTCCGCGTCGATTACTGTTGGAAGCAAGCGGCCATCGGGCGGTGCTCGGCCGATCGCGGTGGCAACGTCACGCTAACGCCTTCGGTGGCCGATCGGATGGCCGCATCGAGGACCTCTTGCGTGTCGCGGCACACGGCGGCCCGGCACAATGGGTAGAATTCGTTGCCCGTCTCCAGCGCCCAGAGGAAATGAGCGGTTCCGTTGGCCATGTGCGGCGCCGGAGTGGGAGGCGTGATTTCCACGCTGGTCGGCTGCTCCGCCGTGGTCGTCCACAAGCGGCCGCCTCGCCCGGGGCCCAGAGTTACCGAGCCGTTCCTGCCCCAAATCGTGGCCAGATATCCGGCCGTCGGCTGGCCGACCTGTCCCCACACCCCCTCGGCCGTCGCCAGCGCACGGGGATAACGCATGACGACGATGGCGTTGTCTTCGACCGGCAAGGCAGGCTCGTACCATTGCCCGGCCACGGCCGTTACGCCTTCCGGTCTACCTAGCAGCACCTGGGCCATGTTGATACCGTAGGAGCACATATCCACGAGTGCGCCGGCACCGTTACGTTTCGGATCCACTATCCACTCGCGGAAATAAGTTGAGCACTCGACTTCCGGCCCGCCGTGCCCGGCGCGATGCGTGAGTTGCCAGATCGGGCCAAACTCGGGCCGCGTGGCAATGTCCAACGCCGCCTGGACCTGGGGACGCCAGACCACGGGCCAGTTAATCATCAACCGCACGCCGGCCGTGTCGGCCGCGGTGATCAGGCGTTCGGCGCCTGCCAGGGTGGCCGCCATCGGTTTCTCGACCATCACGTGCAGACCTTGCTCGGCGCCCCAGGCACCGACATCGGCTCCCTGGGCGTTGTCGCAGAAGACGTACATTACGTCGAGCGACTCGCGGTCGACCATTTCCCGGTAATCCGCATGGACCGAGCAGCCATGCTCCCGCGTCACTCGATCGAGCAAAGGCTGGTTCAAATCGGCTACCGCCGCAAGCTGTCCGTTTTCCGACGCGGCCACGTTCTCCAGATTACCCCATACGTGATCGTGGGTCAGCCCGACGACGCCGATACGGTATGTTTTGGTCATTCTATCCTCACACATTAGGGTTCGTTATCGGCCGCGGCAGCCGTTTCGTCTCGGAACAATGTGCCCACCAGTACGGTGGCGGCCAGGCCGATCGCCGCGGCGGTGTACCAGAACATGGAATAGTCAAGCTGCCCGTCCGCGGAACTGCACCACGCGGACAACACGCCGTTGAGCGGGCCGGCGATGAGCGGTCCGATGCCCAGGATCACCAGCATAATCGCCGTCTGCGCGGAGTTGCGGACGTCGGGGGGTGCGATGCGGTCGACGTAGATGAAGGTAGCGGCGAAGAAGCAGGCGAAGCAAATGCCGTGCAGCAGCAGGGCCGCCACGATCACCCCCAGCGGCAGTCCGACGGTGCCAAAGATCGCGTACCGCAAGAAGTAGCAGAAGGCGCCCAACGTCATGACGGTACGGAATCCCAGTCGGGTCAACATCGGGCCCAGCACGACCATGACGACAATCTCCGCGATTTGCCCCAGCGACATGGCGGGCATGATGTACGCGTCGCGTAACCCGATGGACACGAGAAACTTGCTCGCCTGCACGTAGTAGAAGAAATGGATGATGCTCAGCATCACCGCCGCCGCCACCAGAACCGCAACCGAGCGGTGGCGCACCAGCGCGAAGGCCTTGGCGAAGGCGAGCTTCTTCACGGCCCCGCGCTTCGGCGGGGTGTGGGGCAGGCCAAACCAGCAGAACACAGCGTAGCCGACCGACATCGCACCGGCTACCCGAACCGAGTCGATCATCCTTGCCGGCGCATTCGGCAGATCGTCTCCGCCGAAGAACGGCGGCAGCCATTGGAATCGGAGGTCCGTCTGCAGCCAGACGATGGAGAACACCCAACCCACGGTAACCCACGCAAACGCCGCCGCTGCCCGGGTCTTCGGAAATTGTCGTTTCGGGTCGGCCAGATGCGCCATGGCGAGTGAGTTGGTCAACGAGATCGTGGGGATGAAGCAGATGGCGTAGAGGATCGAGAGCCACATCCAGGCGACGTAGGTCGTCTGGTAGGCGGTGGCGAACTTGACGATTCCACCGATCAGCAAGAGCACGGCCAGACAGCGCTCCGTCGAGAAGTAGCGGTCGGCGATCTGGCCGGCAACCAGCGGCGCCGTGAAAGCACCGAGGGCACCGGCTACTGTGATGATCATGCCAATCTGAAAGTCGGAAAACCCCAGCCCGCCCACCGACGTCTCGGCCGAGAGGAACCTCGCCGCAAGGGGCAGCCAGACGCCGTAGACGGCGTACTGCAGGAACATCATTACGTAGAGCCGCGGGTCCACGCGATGCCGAGTATCGGTTGTGCTGCATTCAGTCGTCACGGGTCATACAATTCCATAATGTTCGTTGATCGCTTGCTGATAAGCAGAGACTGCCCCGCTGGCCACTTCTTCGACTTCAACCCGTCGTCCGGCCTCGGCTGCTTCAAGCACGGTAAACGCACAAGCCAGGCTGGCCAGCCCGTCGCGCCCGCTGGTTTCGGGTGGGCGACGCTGGCGCACTGCCTGTAGCCATTCGTGTTGGGCCAATGCGAAGGTGTCGGTCAGCCCCAACGGGAAGTCTTGGACCTTTCGATCGGCAGGGCACTCCTGCTCGTAGAGCTCGGCCAGATTGGCCATCGTGCCGTCCTCGAAGGTCACTTCCTCGCCGGAGACGCGCCCGGCCGATGCGTAGTAGACGTCACCGCTGCCGGGCATCGTGCCGCCGCCGCGACCGGCCCAGCTTGCCGTCAGTTCGCCGGTCATTCCCGCGACCGTGGCGAAGGAGGCATACACTGTATCCTCCGCGTCACACTCCACGCGTTGCCTGAGCCCACCCTGTTCGTCGTGGCCCCATCGCACCGGCTCGACCGTTGCGGTGCGGGCCTGGATGTCGCGGATCTCGCCGGCTAGCCCACGGATCAGGTCGAAGCGGTGCACGCCCACATCGAGCGAGATCCCGCCTCCTTCAACGCGCCGGTGGCGCCAAGGCGTGTCGGCCACGACTCGGTCCGGAGCCCAACGCGCGCCCACGCTGCCGATTAGCATAATCTGAAGTTCCCCCAGTCGCCCGGAGTCGAACAGCCACTGCAATTGGCGTGAGCGAGGCATGTACCGCCCGCTCTGGAATACTCCCAAGATTCGCTCGCGGGCCTCGGCCAGTTCGCACATACGCCGGGCGGCGCGGACCGAGACGGCCATCGGCTTCTCGGTGAGCAGGTCCTTGCCCGCTCCCAGTGCGGCCTCGGCCACCTGATGGTGCAGAGCGTGGCTGGTGAAATCGTTGACCGCCGTGATCGGCGCCTCGGCAACCATGCGGCAGAAATCACTGTAAACCTGCACCTCAACATCGTCCTGGAAGTCCGAGACGTACTCATCGGCCACGGCCAGCGGATCCCCGGCAAATTGGCTGACGGCCGCGCGCTGCGGAGGCCCTTCGCCACGGCGTGCGTACATCCGCGCTTCGTCCGCGGTCAGAGAACAAAGGGCCGTAATGCGAAAGTCGTCGACACCCGCCTCGCGCAACAACCGATAGCCGCGCAGGTGTGCCGCCACAATCCTCCCGCAACCCACAATGCCGATTTGTATCATTGGGCTATTTCCATCACGATGTTCGATGTGTCACCATTGAAAAGAGCAACCATATGCCGACTCAGCGGAAGCCCCGTCAGGTGTTCGGAAAGATCGAACGCAGATAATTCAGGTTGTGCCGGTAGCAGTCGAGCAGCGGACGCCCTTTCACGGTGGCCGCTTCGATCACGAGCCAGCCGCGATATCCGATCTTGTCGATGGCCTTGCGGACCTTGAGGAAGTCGACGTCCCCCTGGCCCAGTAGGCAGCCCTTTTCCTTCATGTGGAAGCGGCAGATTCGGTCGCCCAAGCGCGGGATTTCCCGATAGATGTCGTTGCCGCGGCGCAGCATGTTCGACACGTCGTAGTAGACCTTCACGGCCGGCGAGCCCACGGCGTCGAGAATTCTCTCGTGCTCCTCGGCGTTGAGTGCCGTCTCCAGCCCCAGCACGACGCCCGCCTTTTCGGCCTTGGGGGCGATTCGCTTCAGCCGCTGGATCACTGTCGCCTGAAGCCTGTTGTCGCCCTTGATCTCGCCGCGCATGAAGAAGGGGAGCAGCATCATGCGGACACCCAGCTTGGCCATCACGTCGATCGACTCGGCGACCCAGGTTTCGGCCCGCGGATCGGAGGCATATGGCACCCGGTTGAGCACGCCCATCGCCAGCGAGCAGATTTGCAGGTTCCGCTGCTTGGCTTCGGCCAGATATTGGCGACGGACCTTCTCACCGCGCAGATCATTCTCCGGCCCGCCGTCGAAGCTGACTTCCACGCCGTCGAGCCCGATTTGCCGGGCTAATTCCAATGCCGCGACCTGCTGCCGCTTACCGATCGACCAATCGCAGGCACCGATGCGGAACGGCCGCGTTTCATCGGCCAGCATCGCACGCAGCCCGGACGGCATGAACAACCCGGCTGCCGTACCGGCCAGCATCGCGCGCCGTGCTATTACTCTTCGAGTCATCATTGAAACTCCGTGTGCAATCAGATTGGCGGGTTACAGCAACCATTCAGGACGGTGTTCTTCCCTGACGCATCTATTGGCGTCTTTGTCATTAGTGACTAGACTTCTGCAATCTGGTCCCCTTTCGTTGCTCAAACGAACTTGGTCACGCCGGGCATGGCCACGGGGTACTTGCCGTCGGGCCCCGGAACGATTGGCGGCGTGGCGTCGAAGGCGTATCGCTCCGGCGAGAGGTCGAGCTTCGACGCTTGCATCTCGGGCCAGGTTATCTCCTGGCCAGTGTAGCCGGCCGTGCGTCCCAGGATGGCGACCAGCGTAGTTCGGCACATGTAGTCGCCGTTGTTGATGACCTTCCCCGCGCGGATCGCGGCGAATAACTCGTCCTGTTCGACCTGATGCATGGGCCGCGCCGCGCCCTTCTTGCGCGCCTTTCGTACACCAAAACCGGACAGATCGGCGGCTCCTTGGCCGTAGCTCCAGTTCGTTTCGCCTTCGATGCGGCCTTTCTGCAAATCGCAGCGACCTTTGGTTCCCATTAGCATCTCGGAGTAATCGTTGAAACAGCCGGGTTGCTGCCGGGCAAAGGCGTACATCCGCGCACCGTCGTCGTACTCGTAGACCACCGCGTGGTGATCGTAGATGTTGCCCCATTTGGGATCGACACGAACCTGGCGTCCGCTGACGGCCCAGGCCTTCACCGGTGCCCTGTCGCCCAACGCCCAGGTACACTTGTCGAGGCCATGGATCTGCTGCTCCACGTTGTGGTCGCCGCCGAGCCAGGTGAAGTAGTACCAGTTGCGCATCTGGAACTCCATCTCCGTCCACTCCGGCTGGCGCGGGCGTTGCCAGAGGAAGCCCAGGTTACGGTTGGACTGCACGGCCATGATCTCGCCGATCGCCCCGTCGTGGACCCGCTTGATGGTCTCGCGGATTACCGTGTTGTAGCGCCAGCAGAGGCCCGACACTATGCACAAATTCTTCTTCTTGGCCAGTTCGCAGGTGGCCATCACGCTCCGCACGCCGGTCGCGTCGACGCCCACCGGTTTCTCGGCGAATACGTGCTTGTTTGCCTCAATCGCGGCAGCCAGATGCAACGGGCGAAACTGGGGCGGCGCGGCCAACAACACCACGTCTACTCCGCTGGCGATCAGCTTCTTGTACGCGTCGAAGCCGACAAAACATCGCGCCGGGTCGATGTCGACCTGATCGGGATGCATCTTGTCCAGACGCTTACGCGTCGAGTCCATCCGATCGTCGAAGACGTCGGCCAAGGCCACGAGTCGTACGCCCGGATCGGCGTTGATGGCATTCGAGGCGGCCCCCGCCCCGCGGCTGCCGCAGCCGACTAGTCCGACCTTCAAGATGTCGCTGCCGGCCGCGTGAGCGCCGCGATGGATGGCCAGGACGCTGCCGCCCGCCGCGGCCGTGGTGTGTAGAAAATGACGACGCGAAATGCTCATGGTGTCCTCCTGGAACTTGGGTATGTCCTGAACTGTTAGGGGATTGTGCCGCAAAGGAGACGCGCCAGGCGGATTTCCCTACCCGCCGACACGGACCTCACCGGCTGGGTGTAGTTTCGCACCCGGTGCAGGTGGGCGTCAATGAGCAACTGCGCAAAATAAGTAAGGGTTTGCGACAGAGCCGCTCGGATGATACAATCGACAGGCACATCGGGGCGTAGAGAACTGGCTTCTCTGTCTCCGATTGCCCCATCGGCACGAGCCGGTGGCGGCTAGAGCATGTCGGGAGCCGGGTTCTCGACCGCAACGGAGTCCGTATCGTGGCAAAGCCCAAGAACCGCCCAAATTCGCCTGCCAACGCGTCGATCGAGAAGGACACACCGCACGTTGCCGTGCTGGTCGACACGGCCACGGGCTGGGGACGCCGTCTGGTCCGCGGAGTCGTCAACTACAGCCAGCACGGTCCCTGGTATCTGTGGATCAAGTCGGGCGGACAGGATGCGCCACTCTGGTTACCGCCGGGCTGGCGCGGCGACGGTATCATCGCTCGCATCGGCACGCGCGCCGCGGCCCGGCACGTCCGTGCAGCCGGCGTGCCGGCGGTCAACATCTCGGCCATCGAGTTGCCCGGCGTCGATTTCCCCCGCGTGGCTACCGATCTGCCGGCAGCCGGACGTCTGGCCGCGGAACATCTATTGGACCGCGGCTTCACGCACTTTGCCTACTATGGGCTGACGCATCGCGCCTATGTGGATCGACATTATGACGGCTTTGCCGAAGCGGTCTCCGCCGTCTGCGGCGACTGCCCTTTCTACGGCACGACGTTCGATTCGGGCGCCGGAGCTCGCACGGGCTGGAGCACTCGCCAGCGTGGCCTGTCACGTTGGCTCAAGACGCTTCCGAAGCCCGTGGCCATCGTCACCTGGACTACTGAGTTGGGCCGTGAACTGATCCATGCCTGTCGACGCGAGAAACTCTTGGTTCCCGAACAAGTGGCCGTACTTGCGGCCGATAACGACGAATTACTTTGCGAAGTTTGCAGTCCGTCACTTTCGGGCATTGCCCTGACTTCCGAACGGATCGGCTTTGAAGCGGCCAAACTCCTGGACCGATTGATGCACGGCGGACGTCCACCCACGGCCCCTTGTCTGCTGGCACCGACCGGCGTGCTCACGCGTCAGTCGACCGATACCCTGGCAGTGGACGACGAGGACCTGGCCCGAGCATTGGCCTTCATCCGCGCCCACGCCACGGATCCGATCCAGGTCCCGGACGTGCTTCGCGAGGTCCCCGTCTCCCGGCGATGGTTGGAACG
This sequence comes from uncultured Planctomycetaceae bacterium, assembly GCA_964505115.1. Lineage (GTDB taxonomy): Bacteria > Planctomycetota > Planctomycetia > Pirellulales > Thermoguttaceae > CAZDHN01. The sequence continues at coordinate 4,170 of CAZDHN010000054.1, read as the reverse complement.
CCGTTTCCGCAAAGTGCTGGGACGTGGCCCAGCCGCCGAGATTCGCCGAGTGCGTTTGGCTCGAGCGAAACACCTTTTGACGGAAACCGAGATGGCGGTTCCCGAAGTGGCTCGGCTTGCCGGCTTTGGCTCGCGTGAATATCTGGCGGCCGTATTCAAATCCGAACTCAATTGCAGTCCCCGCCAATACCGCAACCGCACGCAAGCCCGGCGGTGAAGTGGCATGAGCGGAAGGCGGCCTAGTTATCCTCTCGCGTTGACGCGTCTATTGATCTTTGCGTAGGGCGGCAGGGCCGCCAACCAAACCGGTGCTACCGCACCCAGGCAAGAACCCACCCGCCACGAATCGCTGAATTTTGTCAAAAACTTAACGATCTTTGAGGTTAGTAGTATAGTCCATGCGCGGATCAAGGGAGTTCCGCCGGGGAACCGGGCTTCGCCCTCGATCATTGGCTACGCAAGGGTCAATAGACAGGGTCAATAGACAGGTCAATAGACAGGTCAATAGACAGGTCAATAGACAGGTCAATAGACGGGGCAATAGACGGGGCAATTCCAAGGCAAACCTCTTACAGCGAAACGACTTTAGCAGATACGAAGAGATTTGCCAACCTTTGCGAAACGTCGTGTTTTGCTTGGTTGCAACCGGAGACCGCATGAACGATAATATCGGCTGCGGTACTTTTGTGCGATGATGGAACACGTTATACGGCGGCTCCAGCGAAGCCGCCGTACATCACATGGCTGACCGGTTACCCAAAGGAGAATCTGATGAATCGAATCCCATTGCTACTGCTGGCCTGTCTGTTTGCCGCCGCCACTGCCCTGCCTTCGCCCGCGCGAGCCGAACTGCAAGCGGGCACGGCCACCGTCGACATTACTCCGCAACAGTGGCCGTTGGCTCCGCGGGGTTCGTTTTCACCTCGCCCCACGGATTCCGCGCACGATCCGCTTCACGTGCGGTGCCTGGTTCTCGACGACGGCAAAACGAGCATCGTCATGGCGGTGGTCGACAGTTGCATGGTACACCGAGGCCAGCTTGACCCGGCCAAGAAGCAGGCTTCGGAGGCGACCGGAATTCCGACGGATCACATGCTGATCTCCGCGACGCACACACACTCCGCGCCTTTCGCCAACGCCCGATATGGTACGCCGCAGGAGCTTGCCTATCAGAAGCGGCTCATCAAGGGGATTGTCGACGCGATCGTCCAGGCATCCAAGAATCGGCAGCCGGCCAAGGCTGGCTGGTCGGGCTACGATCTGCCCGATGAGGTTTTCTGCCGCCGCTGGTTCCTCAAGCCGGGTACGGTTCCGACCAATCCCTTCGGCGAAGACACGGACATTGTCAAGATGAACCCGTCGCGGAACAACAAGGTCCTCATCAATCCCGCCGGCCCAACCGACCCGGAAGTCTCGGTGCTCTACGTCGCCAATGCCAAGGGACGGCCGCTGGCGGTCTTGGCCAACTATTCGCTTCACTACGTGGGCCACACCGGGGGAGAGATGTCGGCGGACTACTTTGGCGAGTTCTCGCGGCTCATGCCCGTGCGTCTGGGGCGCACGGCGGAAGGCTTCGTCGCCATGATGTCCAACGGAACCAGCGGCAATATCAACAACATTAACTTCCGCAATCCCCGGCCGCGGCGAGAGTCTTTCGAGCAGATTCGGATCGTGGCCGGCAAGACGGCGGATGCGGCCACCCGGGCCATCCGGCAGATCAAGTCCCCGTCCGGCGGCCTGACGCTCGCCATGCGTCAGCGGGAGATCACCCTGAAGCACCGCGTGCCGACCGCCGAACAGATCGAGCGCGCCAAGCGGATTGTTACCGTCGACGCCGAGGGCGAGAAGAAGCTTCCGCGTCTGGCCAAGGCTTACGCCAAGCGAACGCTTGAGTTGGCGGCCGAACCGCCGACGACCCAGGTGCTCGTTCAGGCGGTCCGCATCGGAGACCTTGCGATCTGCACGATGCCCTTCGAGGTGTTTTCGGAAATCGGCCTGGAGTTGAAAGAGAGGAGCCCGGCCGCCGACACCTTTGTCGTGTCGCTTGCCAACGGAGGATACGGCTACTTGCCGACACCCGAGCAGCACCAGTTCGGCGGCTACGAGACCTGGCTGGCGACCAACAAGGTGCAGAAGGATACCTCGGTGATCCTCGTCGACAACCTCGTCGAAATGCTCGGCGAGATGTTTCCGTAACTATTGCCCCTTGCATGGTCAACCACCTGTGGCGAAATCAAACCGAGACCTCCAGTCAGAACGCGAAATAACGCAACAAAGGTGTCACGAACCTCAATTATTGACCCTTGCATAGCCAATGATCGAGGGCGAAGCCCGGTTCCCCGGCGGAACCCCCTTGATCCGCGCATTGACTATGCAAAGATCAATAAGGCTGCCTTCAATCATCACTTTGTCGGAGAAATCACGATGTCTACTACACACTCGATTACGCGACGACGCTTCCTTGGACGTATCGCGGCAGCAGGCGCTGCGCCCGTACTCGGGCCGACGATCGTGCCGTGTTCGGTCCTCGGGGCCGAAGGGAAAGTAGCGCCCAGTAACCGGATTACCGTGGGGATGATCGGCCTAGGGCGACAAGCGCTCGCGTACAACCTGGGTCCGTTCGTCAAAGCGCCCGACGCGGAGGTGACCGCCTTGTGCGACGTGGACCGCTGGCGTCTCCAACTCGACAGTCCGGCCGCGGCCAGGTGCGCGAAGAAGAACGGCTTCACGCTGGATGCGCTCAAGGACTGCTTCCGCACGACCGATTTTCGCCAGGTGATCGCGCGCAAGGACGTCGACGCGGTGATGATCACCACGCCCGACCATTGGCACGTCCCCATCGCCCTGGCGGCTGTCAGGGCCGGAAAAGACGTGTGCTGCGAGAAGCCGATCGGGTTGTGCATTGCGCACGGCCGCATCCTGGCCGACGCGGTCGCCAAATCGAAGCGCGTGTTCCGCACGGACAGCGAGTTCCGCTCCAAGCCCGAGTTCTTCAAGGCGGTCGGCCTGGTCCGTAGCGGTAAAATCGGGCAGCTCAAGACGATCCGCTTCGCGGCCCCGGCGTATAAGTCCTGGGCGCTCCCCATGCAGCCGACCATGCCGGTCCCCGAGGAGCTGGATTACGACATGTGGCTCGGACCGGCGCCGCTGGCGCCGTACACCGAGCGGCGAGTTCACGCGCGCAAGGACGTGAACGGTAACTACTCGCGGCCCGGTTGGTATGGGAATCGTGACTATTGCGACGGCGGGATCTGCAACTGGGGCTATCACATTGCCGACAACGTCCAGTGGGGGAACGACTCCGAACGAACCGGTCCGGTGGAGATCGAAGGCCGCGGCGAGTTCCCGCCGATCGACTACCTCCACAACGGGATCCTGGGCTGGGAAGTGCACTATCGCTACGCCAGCGGCGTGGAGGCCTTCTACATCGACTCGGGCCGGGCGCCCACGAACCAGCCTACCGGAATACGGTTCGAGGGGACCGAGGGCTCCGTCAGCGTGGTCCCGTTCAAAAAAGGCATGGATGGGCTGGACGCAGAGCCAAAATCGCTCTTGACCGCCAAGATCAAGCCGGAGGAGTTCCCCTACGAACTGAAGCACGAGAAGCGCGATTTCCTCGATTGCGTGAAGACCCGCGCGCGGACCTTGGAGGACGCGGAAGTCGGTCACCGATCGACCTCGCTCTGCCAGTTGGGATACGTCACCTGCCTGACAGGCCGGAAACTGACGTGGAATCCCGCGACCGAGCGCTTCGCCGCCGCCGACGATGCCAACCGGCTCCTTCAACTGCCGCCAGGACGCAAGCCTTGGAACATATGAGAATCTCGCGCCTCAAGCTACGGGAGACTTCTCGCCGGACGACTCAACGGCAAGCTGACGATCCATCTGGTAAACACATCGAGCCCACGCGCCGAGGAGAACGCGCGGATCTTGCCCACCGGCCCACTTACGGTCGCAATTCGTCTGCCCCAGCCGCCGATTCGATTACCTTACAGCCCGAAGGCGAGGTGCTGTCGGTCGATTGGGCCAAGGGCCGGGCGACCGTCACGCTGCCCAAGGTCGATCTGTATTCGATTCTGGTCGTCCAGCCCTGAGCGGCGGCGGGAGGCCGTGGATTAACCCGTATTTCTCACCAACATCGTCACGAGAGGTCGTAAGTTCTGTCGTGGC
>CAZDHN010000053.1:0-16158 GCA_964505115.1 uncultured Planctomycetaceae bacterium | reverse complement strand
GGAGCGGCATCGCATCGTCCACGCCGCGGACATGAACTGCATCAGCGTGCTGCAAGCCATCGCCGAGCAGGCTACCACCATCGACGGCCGCAAGGTGGCTCCGGTCGTCTGGGAATGCAACTGTCTGGAAGAGGTTTGCGGTGCCTGCACGATGGTCATCAACGGCCGCGTTCGTCAGGCCTGCACGGCGCTGGTCGATCAGCTTTTGCAGGAGAAGCCCGACGAGATCGAGCTGCGGCCGATGACCAAGTTCCCGGTTGTGCGCGACCTGATGGTCGACCGGCGGCGGATCTTCGCCGCACTGGAGAATGTCAGGGCCTGGATTCCGGTCGACAGCTACTACCACATGGGCCCGGGACGACGGCAGTCGCAAGAGACCCAGCAGATGGCCCATCTGTACAGCAAGTGCATGAGTTGCGGCTGTTGCCTGGAGGCCTGTCCGCAGTTCCTGAAGATCGAGCTTCGTCGCGAGCAGGGCGAGACCGAAGAGGAGTTCCGCGTCCGCGAGCGGGCAGCGATCGACCGTTCTTTCATGGGCGCGCACGCTGTCGCCCAGGTTGATCTATTCAACTCCAACCCGATCGGGCGGATGAACTCCGCCGAGCGGCTCGACGCCTTGACAGGCCCGGGTGGAATACAGACCTGTGGCAACGCCCAGAACTGCGTGCAGGTTTGCCCCAAGGGAATCCCCCTGACAACGGCTATCGCCCGGGTCGGCCGCAGCGCGACGTTCCACACGCTGAAAAAGTGGTTCGATAGGTGACAGAGCCGGTTTCGTATCTCGCTTCACCCCACATGTCTACTTGGGCCGGGCCAACTCGGCGGCTTTGTCGAGAACAAGTTTTTCAACCTCGGGTTTGTAGGGGCCGGGTACGCCGAAGTAGGTGTAGGCGTTGGGCTCGTAGCCGCCGTCGTGAATCGCCTTGGCTGTTGGTAGATAGGTCACCACGCCGTTGGAATAGCCCAACACCATGACGGTTGCCGGCGACAGCGCCCGGCCCAGGTTCAGAGCGTACTCGGTGAACACCTCGCCGTCGAGCGTTACCACCGTGAAGGGCGACTTGCCCTCGCCGAGGCGAAACGCCTGGATCCGATAAGGCCAGCGGTCGGGTATTTTTTCGCCCCGGGCGTTCATGCCGGCGAAGCGTTTGCCCCAGTTGCCGGAAAAGGCGTCGGATCGGGCGGCCGCCTCTTGGTATTTTTCGGCGGGCTGCACGTCGATCGGCAGCTTGATTTCGACGCACTCGGCCGCGATCGGGCCGGCGATCGGCCTGCCCGACTTCTTTAACGCCCGCTCGACCGCGTCGGCCAGTTCGCGTCCGAAACCCTTGGCCGTCTCGATGGTTCCGCGGACCCAGCCGGTCATGTCGTCGTTGACCACGCGAATCCGCACATTGGCCCCGCAACCTTGTAGGAACACGACGACCGCGCCCGGGTGCTGCTGTTCGACCATCTTCCGCATAAAACCCGGATAGTCGGAACCCAGTCCGATTCCGCCCGTGGTCACCGGGTGGCAAGCGTACTTGACCGCCATACCGCGAAGCTGCTTTCCGTCTGCCGATTCCACCACGACGACCTGGGCCCGATGGTCGACCACGCCTTTTGGATTCGGCCGCATGGAGACGTGCCCCGGCTCGCCCACTCGGCGATTGATGCCTACCTTGCAGGTATCTTCCACGTAGCGGAGCCGGGCTGGCGCCAGTTTTCCGACCGCATCGCCGACGGCCGCCACCGCCTGGTTGACGACGAATTCGGCGTACTGGGCGTCCCAGTGCTCGGGCAGGGCCGCTTCGGCTTCGCTTAGCGGCGGAGCGGAATGCGTGTGGCTGGCGTTGATGCATATGGCGGCCGGGTCGATGCCGTGCTGCTTTTGAATCAATTGCTTGATCCGATCGACCACGGCGTGGGGAATCAGGCAGAAGTCGCAACCCAGCCAGGCCAGCCGTTTACCCTGCCCATCTTCCACAACCAGCGCGTCGACGCGCAGATCGGCGTAGGCCTTGTCGAACAGCTTCATGCAGCGATGCCCGATGATCGAGGCCGGCTTCGTCGGGTTGACCACCCGAGACGCGACACCGGCCTTCAACTCCTCCGGCGCGGCTTGGGCCGTATCAATGGCCAACGCGGTCAAAAGCGTAACGGAAATCAATAGCGATTGGATTGAAGCCATGACGGTTCTCCGTTGGTAAGAAAGTTCGTTTGCCAAGCTCGCGGCTTTCCGCTTTCCGCTTTACTTGACGGTCATCAGGTACTCGATCAGGTCGGCCATCTCTTGCTTCTTGACCTGCTTTTCCAGGCCCTCGGGCATGATCGAGAGGCCCGTGTTGACCAACTCGTCGATGTTCGTCCTGAGTATCGTGTCGCTTTCACCCTCCGCCCGGTTGAGCGTGATGCTGGTGGCCGTCTCGGCCGAGATCATGCCGGTCTTGGAGAGGCCCTCGTTGGTGACAATCACGTAGTTGAGGTAGCTGGGATTTACCTCGCGGTTAGGATCGAGGATCTGCAGCATGACGCCTTCGCGACCCCGGTTCTGGATCGACTCGAGCGGCAGCCCCAGGTCGTAGCCCACGCCTTCCAGCTTGTGGCAGGTGGCGCACTCGCGTTTGAACATCTCCTTGCCTCGGGCGCGGTCGGCCTTCATGGTGAGGGCGTCCCGGTAGGCGGCCACCGCCTGCTCGCGTCGGGCCAGCTTCACGCCGCCCAGCAGTTTTTCGGCCCGGGCGCGTATCTCCTTGTTGGGATAAGCCAGGAGGAACTTGATGCGGGCCGGGTCGAGTTGGCTGGGGAGTATCGTCTTGTCCTCGATGGCCGACAGCAGCGTATCGAGCCGGTCCGCTCGGGCGAAGAGCGTCTCGGCCGCCTCGCCTCGCACGCCGGGGCTGAAGCCGCCCCAGGCGTCGACCACCATCTCGGCCACATCGTCGTCGGCAAAACGACCCAGCGTCTGCATGGCCGCCATCTGAACGTCCCGCGGCTGACGACCGTCGAGCAGTCCGGCCAGGACATCGCCCGCCTCGTCAAACGACGCCAGGCTCAGTGAGCGGATCGCCTCCACCCGTTTCTTGACCGGCTGCTTGGCGTCGGCCGCCAGCGTCAGCGATTGCTTGATCATCTCGGCCAGCACTTGTCCGGCCTTGCCGCCTGAAGCGAACTGTTTTCGCAAGGGGCTGCCCGACTTCTCCAGTCCACCCATCAGTCCGCGGACGGCCGCCTGCGAGAGCCGCTTCTCGGCCTTGTCGAAGCCGTCGAGCGATTTGAAGACGACAGCCACCTGATCGGCCCGAGCCTGCAAACCGGCCTGCTCGGCAAGCCGTTCCAGCAAGCTCTGGCCGCTCTTTGTATCGCGCCACTTTCGATCGGCGGCCAACCGCGAGAAGATGTCGCCGGCCCGATCGAGCGAGGAGCTCAACACGGCCAGTTCGATCCAGCGGTCACCCACGTCACCGGCGGCAATTTTGGCCAAGGCGGCGGTCGCCTGCTCGCCCTGCAGATCACCCAGCGTGAAGGCCAATTGGTAGCGAACGCGGATGTCCTCGTCACCTGCCATCGTGGGAAGCTTCGCTCGAACGGCCGGCGAGTCGGCCTGCACGCGTTCGGCCAGGCGGATGGCGTGTTCGCGAACGCGGGGATGCTCGTCGGCCAGACGCGGCAGCACGACCTCCGCCGTTAGCGCATCGACGCCTGCCAGGGCGTACATCGCGTGCATTCGTCCCAACGGCTCGGGCGACTCGGCCGCCAGCTTCATCAGCAACTCGACCGCCTTGGGGTCGCGACGCTCATACAAGAGCCGGCTGGCCGTCACGCGGTGCCAACTGTTGGGGTGCGCCAGCAGGGCGACCAACTCGGCGGTCGACTTGTCGCCAAGCCGCACCGGTTTGGGTCGTTTGAATCCGTCGGGCACGATCCGCCAGATGCGACCCCGGTCCTTGCCCGTAGTCAGATCAATGTGCATCTTTGCCGAGGGCGGCACGGCGCCAGGGTGCTCGTAAACTTCGCGGTACATGTCGGCCATGAAGAGGTTGCCGTCGGGGCCGACGGCAAACTGGACAGGCCGGAACCAGACCTCTTCCGAGGCGATGAACTCGTGCTTCTGCTCGGTGCGGCGTCCCCGAAAGGCCACGCCGTTGGGGTCCAGACGCATGCGGTGTACGATGTTGCTTGACCCTTCGGCGGTGAAGGAGTTGCCAAGGTACTGTTTGGGCCAGGCGTTGCCGGTGTAGATGGTTACGCCGCAGGCGCCGGTGAAGTATCCGGCCGGCGTGCCGCCGCCCTCGATCGGCCCGGTGAACGTACCGCCCACGCGCAACTCGGTCCGCAAGATTCGCCAAGGCTCGACGGGACTTCGACGGTAAACGGTTCGGCCGTCACCCCAGATGCGGATTCTGGCCGACGGCGCGGCCAGGTATGGGTTTCGGGCGATGTAGCGGTCTTCGTACATCACCATCTCCAGGGGCGAGCTGTTCGACGATTCGAACTTGCGCCCCCAGCGATCGAACGACATGCCGTGCTGCGAGCCGCCGCTTACCAGTTGCATTCGGCCGGTGCGGGGATGGATGCTGAAGTCGCGTCCGCGAACCTGGACGGGGTCGGCCTCACGATCCTTGCCGCCCTTCTCCCAGCGCGCCGCCTTAAGCTTTCCTCCGGCCGTGCTGGGCATGCCTTCGATGCGGCTGTCGAGGCTCCAGCGAAGACTGTTTGGAACCCCGTTCGGATTGCCGAGCACGAAGCCGCTGAGCACCACCTCGCGAACGTCGGCCTTGCCGTCGCCGTTGGTGTCCTTGCAGTAGAGCAACTCGGGCGCGGCGGCAACGAATATGCCCCCGTCAAAACAGGCCAGGCCGGTCGGCCAGACGACCTTATCCAAGAACACGGTGCTCTTGTCATACCGGCCGTCGCCGTCGGTATCCTCCAATAGCGACACGCGACCGTTGGGCGAGCCGAACTTGGCCGAGTTGTTCTCGGCGTAGGGGATCATCTCGGCAACGTACATCCGGCCGTTCTCGTCGAAGGCCAAATCGACCGGGTCGCGCACCAGCGGCTCCGAGGCGGCCAGTTCCAGCTTGAAGCCCGGGATGATGTGCATCCCCTTGAGCGATCCCGCCGGATCGCGCGGCACAATGCGCTGCAGGCGGTCCTTGTAGTTGACGTTCGGGTCGATTTTCTCGACGTAACCGTCCATCTTCAGTTCATAGACGCCCTTCTTCTTGTCGGGCTTTTTCTCCTTCTCTTCCGCCGCCTGCAGGCTCTGCGCGAGAATCGCCACGCCCAGCAAAATGCTCAGGCCGACCAGCGTCAGACGGGCTTGTCGGGATGTTAATCGTGATGGTTTGCCAGTTACTGCCACTTCACGCTCGATACTCATGTTGGTTCCTTCGTGGTCGCTTGATTGCAGATGTCGGCTCGGCAACAGTTAGCCCGGTCACCTGCGACCGGCCAATAGACGGTTTCCGCCGCTTCTCCCGTCGCGGGCGACGGGGCTAACACGGCATCTCACCCGACTCGCTCACTCGGCATCTAGCGCCTTGCGGATGGATGCCTTCAGGATCTCTTCGGATTTCGGCACGACGTTCGAAGCCGACGGTTCGTAGCCGCCTTCTTTGAAGGCCGCTTCGGTACAGATGTAGCCGGTGCCCAAATCGCCGTAGGCGGCCACGGCCACGAAACTCTTCGGCTTGACTCGTTGGGCGAACAGTTGGAACTCGATCATCGATTCGCCCGGCAGGTGCAGAATACACACATTATTGATCCGCAGCACGCTCAGGTCAAGCTGGAGGCTCTTTTTCTCGGTTTTGGGTGGCTTCGCTTCGGAGCCCTTCTTCTCGCTGGCGGCAGCCTTCGCTTTGACTTTCTTGAGCAAGCAAACCGGGACAGAACGCCAGCAAACGCTCTTAATCGGAGCCAACTTCGTCGCGGCAGCCGAGGCGGCCATGCCGACAAACAGACGGTCGGAAAGCTCAGCTCGGGCCTTCGGCGTGCCGTCGTTGTACTTGCCCATCGTCACGTCGCCCCCACAACCGGTGAAATAGATCTGAAAGACGTTCTCCTTCTTTTCCAGCCTTTCGCGAGCGAAGCCGGGAACGTCGTAGCAGGCGCGGCCGTCGCGATAGAAGCTCTGTGGGTGCGTGGCGTAGTAGTGCAGACGCACCAGCGGTTTATCGTCCCGAGCAAGCGTTACCGTCTTCAATATGGGGTCGATGTTGCCCTCGGTCATTGCACGCAGTTCGGGGTCCTTGCAGGCACTCCAGCGCGTGCGGACCTTGCCGCCCTCGATCGGTACGCGGCGAATCGAGGCCACCCGCTCGACCTTGGCCCGGCCGGTGCCAATCGAATCGAACGGCTCCAACCGCCCGAGCGACTCCTTGACCGCCGCCGCCAACCGGTCACTCGTCTCGGCGAGAAGTCTTAGCCGCTCGGTCTTGGGTGGGTCGTTTGGCTTGTCCAGCAGCGAACTGGCGTCGAGGTTGATGTACGGCGCCGTGTGCTGATGTACAGTGTGCAGGGCAACGCGCGCGACATCCGTGCCAGCGGCGGCCGCTATCTTGCGACGAAACAGCAGGTGGGCCGAGCCGCACAGGCCGCACCAGTCGACCGCGCAGAGCACGTACCGCTTGCCGCCGTCGTCCAGCACGATCCCCTTGGCCAATAAGGGCGTTTCGATCGTCGCCAGCGGCTTGGCGTAGAGCTTCTGCCCCAGCGGCGGCGTCACGTCGCACTGGAAGGTTGCCAGGCGGGGCGGCGCGGCATCGGCGGCCAGACCGGTCAACGTGCAAACAACCGTCGTCAACAACAGTCCAAAAATCATCGAGCGAGTCATGTCAATCTCCCGTGTTCGTGGTTGGTGAATATCCGATGTTTAGCCCCGGCGGCCACGCCGGGGGAATGCTCACTCGACGTCCAGCACTTGACGAATGGCCGCCTTCAAGGGCCGTTCCGACTCGGGCGCGACGGCCGAGGCCTTGGGCTCGTAGCCTCCTTCGCTAAACGACTTCTCGGTGCAAACGTAACTGGTGCAGCCCTCGCCGTAGCCGGCCACGGCGACGAAGTCGTCGGGCCGCAAACGCTGGGCATATAACTGGTATTCCAGCATCGGCTCGCCCGGCAGATGCACGATGAAGACCGAACCGATCTGCAGCGAACTCAACTCGATCGGCTCATCGCGTCGTTCGGAAAATGCCAGCCTGCGAGCGTGCCAGGTCCGCATCATCGGAGTCAGTTTCGCGTCGTTCAGCTTCGCCCGACGGTCGGCCGGCGTGCATCCCGGATCGCTTCTGGGCAGCATAACCACGGGCGCGGTTCGCCACTCGGGACGCTCCGCCTTGACCAGCCGGGTCGAGGCAATCGAGGCCTCCATGCCCAACAGCAGACGCTCGAAGAGCCCTTGCCTCGCCGCGGGTGTACCGTCGTTGTACTTCCCGGCCGCCACGTCGCCGCCGCAACCGGTGAAGTACACCTGCGGCACGCCCTCCTTCTTCTCGATAGCCTCGCGGGCCATGCCCACGAAGTCGTAGCTCGTCCGAGAGTCGCCGTAGAAGCTCTGCGGGTGCGTGGCGTAATAGTGCAGACGGACCAGCGGTTTGTCGCCTTGGGCCAGGGTGATTGTTTTGAGCAACGGATCGATGCGTCCCTCGGGCAGCGCGCGTAGCTTAGCGCTCTTTGTTGAACTACCCCGCCAATGCAGCTTGCCGTCGGCGTCGCGTATTCTTCGGCTCGACGCCACTCGATCCACCTTTGCCTGGCCGATACCGATCGAATCGAACGGCTGCAGCCGGCCTAGCGACTCCTTGACCGCCGCGGCCAGCCGGTCGGTTATCTTGTCGTAGATTGCCAGATCGTAGTAGGGCGGTGGGTCCTTCATCTTCTTGAGGATGTTAGTCACGCCCTCGTCGACCAGCGGGGCGGTATGCACGTGGACGGTCTGCACTGCCACTCGCGAAATGTCGGTTCCGGCGGCGTCGGCCAGTTTGCGGCGGAACAGCGTGTGCGTGCCGTTGGATATCACGCAGTAGTCGACCGCGCAGAGCACGTAGCGCCGCCGGCCGTCGTCCAGCACGATCCCCTTGGCCAGCAACGGATGTTCGACGGTCTCCAGCCGCTTCAGCCCGTAAATGAAACTACCCAGCGGCGGCGTAACGTCGGCACGAAAAGTCGCCACGCGAAGCGTAACGTCATCCGCCGTCCGGGCCGATGAGACCGGCGAAAAACAAACGACCATTGCCGACAACAGTACAACCGTGATTTTGCATCGCATGTGACGTTCTCCTTGTCAAACTCCTTGTCAAACAAACCCGTGGAAAGTCGTTTTCCGGACACACCGTCCCTCAGCCCCCGGCTCTGCCGGGGGATTCATAAAACACCAAACAACGCCGCTCAGTAACGCAGCCCGTCCCCCGGCAGAGCCGGGGGCTGAGGGAAGGGAAGTTGTTACTTCACGCCCAGCAGCCCATCTATCCCCGCCTTCATAATCCACTCGGCACAGGGCTTGGCGGCCGAGGCGGAGGGCTCGTAGCTGCCTTCGGCGAACGACTTCTCGGTGCAGACGTAGCCCGGCGATCCGAGCCCGTAGCCGGCAACGGCAACGAAGGCGTCGGGCTTCGCCCGCTGGGCATAAAGTTGGAACTCAATCATCGGCTCGCCCGGCAGGTGGAGAATGTATACGTCGCCGATCTTCAGCGCGGTCAAGTCGATGGGCCGCTTCAGCCGTTGGCCGGTGAGTATTCGCGAGGCGGCCCAGAGCCGGTCGTTCGGCTTCGCCTTGGTGTCTTCCAGCATCGCCCGGCAGGTGGCCGGATCGTACTTGCCGTCGGTCCGCGGCGGCAGCGAGACGGGCGCTACTCGCCACTCGATCGACTTGGCCGTGGTTAGTTTGGTGGCGGCAACCGACGCTTCCATGCCGGCGTAGAGCCGGTCGGTGAGTTCCTTCTTGGCTTCGAGCGAGCGGTCGTTGTACTTGCCCATCGCCACGTCGCCCGCGCAGCCGGTGAAGTAGATCTGGAACACGCCCTCCTTCTTCTCCAGCCGCTGGCGTGCCGTGCCGGCCGTGTCGATCCCCGCGTGACCCTCGCCATAACGGCTCTGCGGATGCGTGGCGTAGTAGTGCAGCCGTACCAGCGGCTTGCCGGCTCGCGCCAGGGTGATCGTCTTGAGGTAAGGGTCGATGATTCCCTCGGGCGCGGCGCGTAGCTCGGCGTTGCGGCAGGCGCTGCCTCGCCAGCGGACCTTGCCGTCGCCGGTCGGTATGCGGCGGTTCGAGGCCACCCGATCAACCTTCGCCCGGCCGGTGCCAATCTGGCCGAACGGTTCGAGCCGCTCAAGCGACCCTCGGGCGGCATCCGCCAGCCGGTCGACACACTTGGCGAGGAATTCAAGGTCGCGGATCTTCACCGGGTCCTTCTGCTTGTTGAACAGCTCTTGAGCCTGGCCGTCGTAGGACGGGGCCGTGTGCAGGTGAACGCAATGTACGGCCACTCGCGCCACGTCGGTGCCGACCGCCTCGGCCAGCTTGGCGCGGAAGAGAAGGTGCGTCGCGTTTCGCATCGTACACCAGTCGACCGTGCAGAGCACATAGCGCCCGCCGCCGTCGTCCAACACGATGCCTTTGGCCTGAAGCGGCTGATCGACCGCCACCAGCGGCTTCGAGTAGAGCCGCTCGCCCAGCGGGATCGTTACGTCCGACTCGAACGTGGCCACCCGCAAGCTCGTCGCGTTACTCTCCGCGGCGAACGAGTCGGCCGAAGCGAAGATGATCGTCGTCAGCAACAGTCCAACAAGCAGTGAACGAATCATGGTGGGCTCCTTCGTCATGGATGGTGGGATGGGTGCGGGGAAGCCGTTTGCGTGCGGCTTCGCAACGCCCGGATTATAACACACCGGCACTGGAGAATGCCACTGACCTACGTGCCCGCGTCGCCGACGGACAGCCAGGCCGATTAAAGGGGACGGGAGTCTGTGATCGGAAAACAAAGACTCCCATCCCCTTTAATCGAGCGTCCCCTTTAATCGAGCCGCTTTTGACGCCTACTCCGTTGACAAGGCAACCGACCGCTGGCTGGCCTACTATTTCGGCGAATGGGCCGTCGAAGCCGGGAAAGTGTATCGGCAGTTCTTCGATCACTACCTGCTGGATACCGAGAACAAATACCGGGCAGCGTACACGGCGATGAAAGACAGCCCGTATTTGCTGGACGGTCACATGGCCGGCCGGATGAAACAGATGCTGACCGATTTGAACCGCGGCTATGGGCTTCCTGAGTTCAGGGGAACGTCTTGGATGACCGCGGGCGAGCTTCGCTCCCCCCGACCCCTGAAGTGGGAGAGCCGGCACGAGGATTTCCTTGGACAAATCCGGAAACAGATTGCCAACGTGGAAGCTGTCATCAACGACGCAGAGGCACTGCACGAAAAGATGACCGGCCATCCCTCTTACTTCTTCGACGTCAATATACGCCCGCCCGCCAAGATGTTTCGTGGACTGATGCGCTGCACTGCCGAAACGATGCTGGCGACAAAGGCTGAAAGCCAGGGCAACCGGGAGGCATCCCTGACTCACCTCCGCGAAGCTCTCCATACCATCCAAGAGGCCAACACCGTCAAACGGGCCATGTTGAACGGACAATGGGCAGGCTGATACCGGGGCGAGTACAAGATCATGTTCTCCAGCTACGAAGAGTTTCTGCTGTAGCTGATCCGCGGAGCGACTGCTGATGCCCAGAGGTGAGATGGACTCGAAATCACGGATGCCTGCAAGACACAGTTCCCGTCGATAGGCTGCCGGAAAAGCAAGATAGACGTTCGGGGCGAACGGGTAGCGAATCGCCGTCAACGGACTGCGGCCGCTACGAGTTGACCAAGTCCACTGTCGAACGGTCGGTGATGATCAACGGACAATCGCTCAACGGGGCTGTGGGGATCTGCCAGCACCGGTTGGACCGCCTCGCGGACGGCAGTCGATGCACCGTGGCAACGAGAGGGTCGATCAGCACGGGCGTGTCGAGGGAGGCGCCGGGCGTATCGGGAATCGAGAGATCCACGGACCTCAGATGCAGTTCTTTCTGCATATCGGCCGGAAGCCAATAGGCATATAACGGCTTGCCGTTGCGGACGAACGCAGCCTTGAGTAATGCCGATTGATCCAAAGGCAGGTCGTCAGCGGCCGAAACCTTCAGCGGTCGATCGGCGCCGTGAGTCTTGGCGTCGAACAGAGTGCAGAGGCACTGGTAGGCGAAATAGGACGGTTTGGGCGTGTAGTCGCTACGGCGGATGAGCCCCTTGGAATTGAGGCGGCCGTCGGGGGTGCCGTCGGGGTTGGGGTAGAGCATGTCGACCGCGTGGAAGTAGGAGCTGAGTTCCACGCCGAGGCGGAGGTCGCTCAGGGTGCGTCGGACGACCCAACGGGCTTGGAGGGCCTCGGTCCACCGGTACTTGTTCATCGCGCCAGCGCCGGACGTTTGGGAGGGACAGCCGCTTTCGCCCTGCCAGAGGGGCAGATCGAGGTTGTGCCCGGCTAGGACTTCGCGACAGCCGGCGACGGCAGCCTCGTATCTATCCTCGGGCGATGCGCGATACCAGTGGTAAGAGACCTTGTCGACCAACTCACCGAGCCCTAAATCAAAGCATGCCTTGAAATACGCCGGACTCCACACGGCCGGTCCGACGATCTTCGCTCCAGGCACGGCCTGGCGAATTACGGGGGTCGTCATCCGCACGAATTTGACGTATTCGGCGGCGTCCGCCTCGTGCGGCTTCCAGAAATTGCGGTGGTTCGGCTCGTTCCAGATCTCCCAGTACTTGACCCGACCGCGGAAGTTCTCGGCCAACGCCTGCACGAATCGGAGCCACGCCTGTCGGGCCTCCTCGTTCCAGAGCGGCGCCCAGCCCACGGCGAATTGGTTGGTGGCTTCCGGCGTGTACAACTGGTTGCCGTATCCCAGGTTGAACCAAGGTTGGATTCCCATCGCCCGCAGACGGTCGACAATCGCATCGAGCCAGCCGAAGTCGTATTCCCCCTTGGCCGGCTCACACCGGCACCAGCCCGTCTGCACGCGAGCCCACTTGGCGCCCAATTCAGCCAGGAAGGGATAAACCGGCTCCGGGTCGAACATCTTGCGATCCAGCGTCTCAAATCCGACCCCCAGCGGCGAGGCGGAGATCTTCGCCGCAGGCCGCGGCCGGACCTTGCCAATGACCTCCAGGCCAATCGGAGCCGTGCCCCGGGCCGGCCGTGAAAGCCAACCGGTTCCGGCAGCCGCGGCCAGCGTGCCACGCACAAACGATCGTCGCGAGATGTTTTCCATTTAGACTCTCCCACTCAAGCCGGCATTTCCCAAACGAGTCGCCCGGCCGGTCCCAACCGGCCCGAATGCTACTAGTGTAACAGTTCTCCTCGGCCTGATCCATACTCGCGAAGGCTGGGCCTGCGAGTTATGCGCCACGTGACTTTTCTAACCCGCTGCCCAGTTTGTGGTTAGAGTACATTCCAGGGCTTCTGAAGCGGTTGATCGACTGCCTCGAGCGGCTTCGAGCAGAGCCGTTCGCCCAGCGGGGTCGTCACGTCCGACTCGAACGTAGCCACCGGCAAGCTACTGTCCGCGGCAGGCGAGTCTGTCGACATGCAGATGATTGTCGTAAGCAACACTCCAGCAAGCAGTGAACGAATCATGGCGGGCTCCCTAAATTCAACTGATTAACCGTCGGGCTTGCCCCGATACCGTTGAAATAGTCGTGAATCCAACAATGACCTATTGTAGTGGCGATCCGGCGCCAAAGGACAACGACGTTTTCCGGTGATGGTCAACCGAGCCGGCAACAGAAAGGAATCAACCGCAGAGGACACGGAGGAACACAGAGGAAAGTGTCAAGAAACAACTCTACCCCGAAAGGTCAAACGGGCCTTCCAATCAAACCTCTGTGGTAGATACTCCGTTTCTAGTATGCCGTCTCTTGGCTCCGCACACAACAACCGGATGCCACTCCGTATCTGACATGTTGCAGAGAATTGTCGCATGAATACGTACGGTCAATTAAACAGTATTGGGGCTTGCCCGGCGGCTAAACGTCTATCGGAACCGTTGACAATCTACTCGCTACCCAACAACTCCCGGATGGCCGCCTTGAGCACGGGCTCGGTCGTGCGGCCGGCACGCGAGGCGCTTGGCTCGTAGCCGCCTTCGGAAAACGATTTCTCGGTGCAGATGTAGCCGGGAGCAAGATCGCCGTAGGCGGCCACGGCCACGAAGTCCTTGGGCTTCACGCTCTGGGCGTAAAGCTGGTAGTCGACCATGCACTCGCCCGGCAGGTGCAGCATGTGGACGTTGCCGAACTCCAGCGAGTTGATCAGAATGGGCCGCTCGATCCGCCGGTTGAAAGCCACCCGGCAGGCCGCCCGACAACGCTTCACCGGATTGGCCTTGGCGTCGGCCATCGTGGCCAGATATTGGGCGACGAGCTTCTCTTGGCCCTCTTTGGACTCTTCCCGGGCCGGCAGCAGCAGGTCAACCGTACGCCACTTGAGTTGCCCGACCGGCTGCAGCTTGGTCGAGGCGGCCGATGCGGCCATGCCGGCGAAGAGCCGGTCGGTCAACTCATCGCGGGCTTCGCGCGAGGCGTTGTTGTACTTGCCCATCGCCACGTCGCCACCGCAACCGTTGAAGTATATTTGGAACACGCCTTCCTTCTCCTGCAAGCGCTCGCGGGCGAAGCCGGCGGTGTCGTAACTGGTTCGCGGATCGCCGTAAAAGCTCTGCGGATGAGTGGCATAGTAGTGCATCCGCACCAGCGGCTTGTCGCCCTGCGCCAGCGTGATCGTTTTGAGCATCGGGTCGATGTGCCCTTCGGGCAGGGCCTGGAGCAGCGGGTTTTTGGTGGAACTCATCCGGCCGTGAAACTTACCGTCGGGCGTGATGATCCGCCGGCTGGAGGCCACCCGATCCACCTTCGCCTCGCCAGTGCCAATCGAATCGAACGGCTGAAGCTCGTCCAGCGACTTCTTCACGGCCGCGGCCAGCCGGTCGGTCAGGTCGTCAAGGAATTTCAGATCGGCGAACAGCGGAGCTTTCTCGGTCTTCTCGATCAATCGCTGGGCGTCGCTGTCGGTGTAGGGCGCCGTGTGCTGGTGGACGGTCTGCACGGCAACTCGCGAGATATCCGTGCCGGCCCCGGCCGCCAGCTTGCTTCTGAACAGGTCATGTGTCGAGTTGCACAGCCCGCACCAGTCGAGCGAGCAGATCACGTATCGCTTCGCACCATCATCGATCACGATCCCCTTGGCTAGCAGGGGCGTTTCGACCGTCTTGACTTGCGTGACCCAAATCAGCGGATGGCCGTTAAGCGGCGGCGTGGCGTCGACCTGGAAAGTGGCCACTCGGAGCTTGGGCGCGTCACTGGCTTGAACCGTGTCCGTCAACGCGCAGCATACGGTGGCCAGACAAACCAGGGTTCGTATTGCGAAGTTGTACATCAGTATCTCCTTTCGGGATTTGGTGGATCTGTCGGTCAAGTTGCACGCCACGGAAGGGGACAGGTCCATGTTTTCGGCCAACGTCTGTCAGCGAAATGCCTTTCCCAGCCGAAAAATGGACCAGTCCCCAGTGGACCAGCGTTCATTCAATTCCCAGCAGTTGGCGGATGGCTTTCTTCAACACCTCTTCGCTACGAGGAGCGACAACCGAGTCGGTCGGCTCGTAGCCGCCTTCCTCGAATGCCTTGGCCGTGCAGATGTAGCCGCTCGAGCAGTCGCCGTAGGCGGCCACGGCCACGAACGCCTTGGGCATGATTCGCTGGGCGTATAGTTGGAACTCGATCATCGACTCGCCCGGCAGGTTCAGGATGTATACTTGGCCAATCCGTAGCGAATTCAACTCGATCGGCTGGCTGGCCCGATCGAGAAACGCCACTCGCATCGCGCCTTTGTAGAGCCGGGCCGAGGTGCTCAACTTGGCGTTGTTCATGTGCGCCTCGCTGTCGGCCCGAGTGTAACCCTTGTCGTTCCGGGGCGGAAGCAGCACGGGCGTCGCGCGCCACTCGATCGGACCGGCCGGCACGTACTTGGTCGAGGCGGCCGAGGCCTTCATCCCCTCGAACAGTCGTTGGGCCAACTCCGCCCGGGCTTTCGGAGTGCGGTCGTTGTACTTGCCAAACGTGACGTCGCCGCCGCAACCGTTGAAGTATATCTGCGGCACGCCTTCCTCGCGCTCGAGCCTCTCTCGGGCGATTCCAGGCACGTCGTAACTCGCCCGGGGATCGCCGTAAAAACTCTGCGGATGCGTGGCGTAATAGTGCAGCCGCACCAGCGGTTTGTCGCCCCGGGCGAAGGTGATCGTCTTTACAAACGGATCGATGTAACCCTCGGGCATGGCGCGGAGCTTGGGGTCGGTACAGGCGCTCCAGCGGATGATGATTCGGCCGTCGGCGGCTTTCACGCGGCGACTGGAAGCTACCCGATCGACCTTAACCTGTCCCGTGCCGATTCGGTCGAACGGCTCAAGCTGCTGGAGCGACTTTTTGGCGGCGTCGGCCAGCCGGTCGCTTACCCGATCGTAGAATTCGGGGTCGAGCAGGGCCGGAGGATCCTTTGCTTTCAGCAACAGCCGGTAAGCGTCGGCGTCGGCCATTGGGGCCGTGTGCTGGTGGATCGTCTGCACCGCCACGCGCGAGATGTCGGTTCCCACGGCATCGGCCAGCTTGCGACGGAACATGGTGTGCGTTGAATTGCACAGCTCGCAATAGTCGACCGAGCAGAGAACGTATCGCCGGCGGCCGTCGTCCAGCACGATCCCCTTGGCAAGCAAGGGGTGTTCCACCTTGGCCAAGGGCTGGTAGCCCGAGTAGATGGGTGAACCCAGCGGCGTGGTAACGTCGCAGCGAAAGACGGCAACTCGCAAGGCGACGGCGTCGGCCGCTTCGGCAAACGACGCCGCCGAAAATAGGCCGACCACCAGACACAACAATACCCGCGCGACAGAGCGTGACATGAGAGGCTCCCGGTTGTTGATGCAAATATCGGAGTGACAACACGCATCAAGATAGCCGACGCCGCGCGGGAATGCAAATACCGGTCGGGCTAATCCTCTTCCTCTTCCTTGAGGGTGGCCTTGTCGATGATTTCCTTCTGGACGTTGCCGGGCACGACGTCGTAGTGGCTGAACTCGATGGAGTAGCTGCCCT
>CAZDHN010000052.1:0-16170 GCA_964505115.1 uncultured Planctomycetaceae bacterium | reverse complement strand
TCCCCGGGTTTCGGCGATGCTAGCGTCTAATCAATGGCGGTCAAAAAATCACTGGCAGAGCCGGGGGCTGAGGGACGCGCTCGCGCAACCAAGTCGTCATCGACCCGCGTCCCACATTCACCAAATTTCCAAACATCACGCCGCGCCGCCAAGGCCGCGAACCGTACAAGCGTATCAAATCGCGGGCCCGATTTCAAACAGACTTTTGGCCACCCCCGGGTAGTGGATAGTTGGTGGTTGATAGTGAGTGGTGGTGAGGTAACCCAGCGTGGCGCGGTTTATTCATCGGCGTTCGTAGTGACCGCATTCATGCGGTCTGCCGGACATTCGGACGCCCCAGCCCCGATGAATCGGGTCACTACAAGCATTCGCAAATAATCCGGCTTACCACGCTTGCTGCGCGATTGACCGCAGTGACCTCGGTTCCCAGCCCCAAGGGGGCGACGCTATATCAGCCCAGGGTGAAGCGAACGCGAGCCCCGCGAGCGTCCGCGCAACCCTGGGTAACGATCCGCAAACCAGAAGCCCCAAGGGGGCGGCCCTAGGAGTTGATCGCCTTTAGGGCCGTCCCTTCGGGACTTCCCGTTTTCAATCCATCCCCACCCAGGGTTGCGCGACTGTCGTCGCTCCACCCTGGGCTTGTATAGGATCACGCCTTCGGCGTTGCGGCCACTGCAAACCTACTCGAAAGCAGCGGGAGACGATAACCGTCGGCTCACGTGCCAAGCTCAGCAAATGCAACTTCGCAGTTCTCCTGCTCTGGCCCACCTGCTACTTGACGGGGGATGGTAGACACGCTAGGGTGGCTGTGGTGTTCGCGCTCCGGCGGATGGTCTGGCTCACCGGGAGCGATGACGACCACCACCCACACTTAATCTGTTTCCACTTCGGCATCGAGTCCGATGGCAATATCCCAAACTCAGACCCACTGTGAGTCATGTGGTAAGAATACGCTCCACGCCAAAGACAAATTCGACGTCGGCATGGGCTGCCTGCTTTCGTTGCTCACCTGTGGGCTATTCGCTATAGTCTGGCTCTTCATCGACTTCGCGAACTACAGAAAACCGTGGATATGTCAGACGTGTGGGGAAGAAAAGCCACACCATTTGGTCAAAGCCAGAACTTGATTGTCGCCGGGTGCCAATGGGCTCCGCCAGCGCTTTGGGCATTTCGGGGAGTTCATGGGTCTATGGGCACGGGAAAGGGGAGCGGCAGATTGTAGGACCGCCGGCACACGTCAACAGAGCCACTCTTCCAAGGAGGTGCAATGGCCAAGTCGAAGGCACTGGTCAAGGTCGGGCAGATCCAGCAGCGCATCCTTCTGATTCGCGGGGAGAAGGTCATCATGGATGCCGATCTTGCGGAGGCTTATGGCGTCACGACCAAGGCGCTGAATCAGGCTATTCGTCGCAATGCCGACCGATTTCCGCCTGATTTCATGTTCCGCCTTACCAAGGAAGAGAAGCGGGAGGTGGTAACAAATTGTGACCACCTCGAGAAGCTGAAATACTCGCCCGTCTGTCCTCGCGCGTTCACCGAACACGGGGCAATCATGGCCGCCAGCGTCCTCAACTCGCCAAAGGCGGTCGAGGTCAGCGTCTTCGTTGTGCGTGCGTTCGTTCAGCTTCGCGAGACCATCGCCGGGCATAAGGAACTCGCCCGAAAGATCGCCCAACTCGAAAGAAAGCTGGGTGATCATGACGAACAAATAATGGTCCTCATGGAGGCGATCAAGCAACTTATGGACCCGAAGCCGCCCCCGAAGGCCAGACGAATCGGGTTCCACGCAGATTGACCCCAACAACCGGATGGAACCCGACTCCGGTAAGGCGACGCGGACGCGGCCCCACCGGAACGGTTCATCCGAGACGTGGTCCACCCCTCACCGCCCCACCACCAACGCCTCATCCCGCCGCCGCTCCGTTACCTTGCCTAGCAACTCCAGCAACTTCGCCACGATTTTCGGCTCGGCTTGTTCTTCCAGGCAACTGGAGCGGGCGCGCCAGGTGGTGTAGCCGCCGAGGGGGTGTTGGTCGGGAGGCGGAAGGTAGCCGGCGTAGCCGTTGGCCAGGGAGACGTTGAAGGTGGGTTTTAGGGGGCTTTGGGCCTTGAGACGCAAGCCGGTGCTGCCGTAGACCTCGTTGGGTAGCGTGGCGATGCCAAGCCGGCCGATGCGGACCGCCTGGAGCTTGATCTGGCGGGTGTCGGGCCACTGGTCCATGATGATTGTTTCCCGGGCGTAAATCTCCGGCCAGGTGCGTGGCTTGCCGTTGGGGAGCGAATCGAAGACCGGCCGTGCCGCCTTGACCTCCTCGGCCGTCGGCTTGCGGACCTTCAGCGTCAGCAGGCCCTCTTCCATCACCAGCGGCACCCAGTCGTAATATTTGATGGTCTTATAGGCTTCGAAGGCGGCCTGGGCCACGTCGCGGCCGACGGTGAAGCGGTCGAACTGGCGGCGCGGCTTGGTGAAGTCGCAGCAGTTGGCGTCGCCGCTGGTGCCGTTGGAGAGCATGGCCACGAAGGGCGGGTCGAGGCTTTGGGCCTGGGCCCCGAGCAGCTTCTCGATCTCCGTGCAGAAGACGGCGAAGTAGTCGGCCGAGTAGGGCTTGGAGCCGGCGTAGTGCGTCGAGTAGTTCGACATCAGTGCCAGCGGCCGGCCGTCACGCCTTTGGATCGAGACGACCGCCACCTCCGGGTCGGCCGGCCCGGTACGTCGCACCGCGTTCGGGTTGAGGTAGCCCGGGTTCATCTGCGCCTGATCGTTCTTCTTGCCGGAATACGGATTGGTTTTGGCGGTGCCGGGCTTCATCAGGAAGCGGCGGCAGAAGACGTTGGTCGGGTCGCGGCCCATGGCCCAGCCGATCCGTGCCGGAGCCAGGTTCTTGTAGGCACGCTCGATCCCCTCGGCGATCTTTCCCGGCAGGAAGGCGGCGTACTGCTCGTCGCGGTCGACACTTAGCACGCCGTAGACGTGGGGGGCCGTGTGCGTGTGCGTGGCGGAGATCAACATCCGGTCGACGGGAATCCCGGTCTTCTGGTGCGCCATCTGCTTGATCTTGTCCATCATCGGCCGGGGAATCAAGAGGATGTCGACCACGACGATGGCGATCTGCTCGACGCCGTCGTCCAGCACCAGGCAGCGGGCGTGCAGCGGGTCGACCATCCCCTTGACCCCGGGCTTCGGCGCGCTGCCCTCGGCAATAACGGGCAGACCGGGCGGCGAAACGTCGATGGCAAAGGCCCCCGCCCGAAAGACCTTTTCGGCACTCGGCTTCTCCGCGGCCGCTTCGGCAATAGCGGGCAACGCCAAGGCGATCAGGGCTAACACGGCTACGATGGATTTCGGTCGACGGGTCATGGGGATGCTCCTTGATTCAAGTTGTAAGTGCTAGTGTGTGGGCAACGTGGGAGAAAGGGATTAGGGATTGGTGATTAGGGATTAGAAGCACAGTCTCCACATCAACTCTAATCCCCAATCCCTAATCCCCAATTTGTCATTCAACGTTCGTACAGCAGAAAGCGGGAACGTCTACGCTTGAAGTCCTCCAATGCCGGCTGGTAGATCGCCCTGATTTGTGTGATGGTCTTTCCCGCCAGGATGGGGTCGAGCACCCGCTGGTTACCCAACAGATAGACCGCCAAGACCGCAGTGTCGATCCCACTGATCGCCAGATTCATGCCAGGACTCCAAAACTGACCGAGACACAATCAATATTCTGGCCTTCAAGGGCGTTCAGTGCAACAACCGTCCGGCCCAGAATCGGGTGCCGATGGGCAACGGCATGTCCAGCTTGCCTGGGCCGGTTTGGCGGTCAGACAAGAACGGGCCGCCTGGACCGCCGTGGGACGACCGACCCGTTACGCCGCGGCTCGTGCTCAGGCGGCCGGGAAGAGCCGCGTATGGAACAGGGTCCGCAGAGACAGGATACGGCTCCTCGCGACTCCACATCCCCCAGTCTGCCATTAGCGAAGCGGATTGGTTACAATAATGTTGGGAATTAAACCTGCAAGGGACAACCGGTCGGTGGAACGGCAGCGGCTGTTCCGAGCACTCGGTGTTCAGCAAGATTGAAAGGATCGCTTCATGCGTATCACCCTCAGCGAAACCGCCGCGTTGTACTTGGTTACGTGCTTCTGGGGCGCTCTGTTGGCGGCCGAAGAGCGGCCGACTGTTCCGACCGAGGCCGAGATCTTCTACGTCGCGACGGCTGGAAACGATGCTTGGTCGGGCGGAGTGTCAGCACCCAACGACGAGAAGACAGACGGCCCCTTTGCGTCTTTGTCCAGGGCACGCGACGCGATCCGCAAGCTGCGTGCCGAAAACCGTCTGCCAGAAGGAGCCACGGTGCTGGTCCGCGGCGGCGTTTACCTGATGCCCGCCACGCTGGAATTGACGCCCGAGGACTCGGGCACGGCCGGGGGGCCGATCGTGTATCGCGCCTTTGAGGGCGAGCGGCCCGTGTTAACCGGCGGTAGGCCGATCAGGCGGTTTGTCCCACACGAAGGCAAGGTCCTCAAAGCCGACCTTCGCGCCCAGGGCTTCCCCGAGTTCTACTTCCGGCAACTTTTTTTCAATGCTCAACGGCAACATCTGGCTCGTCATCCCAACTTCGACCCCGAAGCACCACTTGCCGGCGGCTGGACCGAGACGGGCGGTAAGCCGGAGCATGTCGCAGCAGAGATTCCCGAGGACTTGCGCAAGCAGACGTTCTACTACCCTCCCGGCCCCGTCCGCGATTGGAAGCACGTTGAGGACGCCGAGGTGGTCATCTTCGCGCGATTCAACTGGTGGAACAACATCATTGCGGTCAAGTCGATCGACCGGAGCAAACGGCTTGTCGAGTTGGCCGCCAGCGCTTCCTATCCAATCAGTCCGGGCAATCGCTGCTATTTCCGAAACGTACTGGAGGAGCTTGACGCGCCGGGCGAGTGGTTTCTGGACAAACGAACGTGGACGCTCTACTTCTTTCCACCTGATGGAATCACCCCGAATGAGATCGACAGCGCCGATATACGAGCGCCGGCAATCGACACGATCCTCCACTTCCGGCCGGGAACGAAGCATGTGGTGTTTCGAGGGTTCACTCTGGAATGCTGTGATCGGACGGCCATCCTGCTCGAAGACGCCCGGCATTGCCTGATTGCCGGTAACACGGTGCGCAACGTGGTGGGCTATTGCTCGGCAACCTTGCCGGCCGTCTTCGTGCAGGGCGGTTCGGAGTGCGGCGTGGTCGGCAACGATGTTTACAGCGTGGGCAGTCACGGTATTGAAATCGCCGCCGGAGACCGCAAGACCCTCCTGCCGGCGAAGCTTTACGCCGACAATAACTACGTGCACCACACGGGCGTCTTCCACAAGCAGGGCATCGGCATGATCGTCCGCGGGGTTGGCAATCGCCTGTCGCACAACCTCATCCACGATTGTCCTCGCTGGGGTATCTACTTCGCCGATAACGACCACGTGATCGAGTACAACCACATCCGCCACGTGAACACCGAGACCTGCGATACGGGCGGCATCTACGGTTACGGCGTCGACTGGACCCGGCGGGGAACCGTGATCCGCTACAACTATCTGCACGACCTGCTGGGCTACGGCGAAGTGGCCGGCAAATGGGTTACGCCCTATTACGCCTGGGGTATCTACCTGGACGGCATCACCTGCGGCACGACGGTCGTGGGCAACGTGGTGGTTCGCGCTCCGTACGGGGGCGGCATGATGAACGCCGGCCGCGACAACATCTGGCTGAACAACATCTTTGTCGAAGGCGGCGACCGGCAGATGTCGTTCAGCGGGTTCATGGACGAAAACAACTTCAACATCCCCGGCTTGAAAGAAAAATACGCCCAGTACGCGCACCTGCCCGCATACAAAAAGTACCCCAAGCTGCAAACGATGAACGTGGAAGAGGGCTGGCGGATGGCGGGTACGGTGTTCAAGCGAAACATCATCTCTTACTCAAACCTGGGTGCGGTGCTGTATCGCCAGTTGCGGATTCCCGACGATCAGACCGTCTGCGACGAGAACCTGATCTATCATCACGGCCTGCCGCTGTTGACCGGCGGTCGGGGCGTGCCGCTGGGCGGGCAATGGGAAGCCTGGAAGCGGCGCGGGTTCGACCGCAACAGCATCGTCGCCGATCCGCTTTTCGTCGACCCCAAGAGCGATGATTATCGGCTGCGACCCGAGTCACCAGCCCTCAAACTAGGATTCAAACCGATCCCTTTCGACAAGATAGGACCGTACCAGGACGACCGCCGCGCCTCCTGGCCAATCGTGGAAGCGCCCGGCGTGCGGGAAAAACCCGTGGTCAGCCAGGGAGATGCCGACGTACTTCGTGGCCGCGTGGCGGTTCGGGCAAGGGAACTGTCGGCTCGCAAGGGACTGGGTAACTTCTTTGCCAAGGCGGCCGCCGGCCGGCCGCTCAAAGTCGCCTACTTCGGCGGCGGGTATCACTACGCCGACGGCTGGCGCAAGCAGATTATCGACCGGCTGAAGGAGCAGTACGGCAACGTGGCGGAAATTCCGGCCAGCTATCCGGGCTGCCTGCGGGGATCGCCGGCGAGCGTGTATCGTTTCCGTCGCGACGTGCTAGCGAAAAAGCCCGATCTGGTCCTGGTCGATTTCGCCTGCGACGATCACGGCACCCAGCCCGCCATGCTCATGCGTATCGTCGAAGGGATTGTGCGACAGGCTCGCGAGGCCGATCCGCAACTCGACGTCGCCTTACTGTATGCCTTCCAAGAGGACTACGACGCGCACTACAGCGTGGGACTGACGCCTCCGGCAATCACGTCCTACGAGATCGTCGCCGAGCACTATGGCGTGCCGTCCATCAACATGGGATTGCGGATTGCCAAGCTGCACCACGACGGAAAACTGCTGCTCCGCCCACCGAAGGAGGGCAAGCTGCCGGAAGGGAAGCTGCTTTTCTCGCGCAACGGCTGGCAGCCGACGCCCGAGACCGACAAGATCTATGCCGATGCGATTGCCAGGGCCTTCCAGACGCTCTCCCGGCAGGCGAAGCCGGCTCTCGGTGAACTGCCGGCGCCCTTGCGCGACGACAACTTCCAGCGCGCGCGGCTGGTGCCGATCGATCAATCGATGCTTTCCGGCCGCTGGGAGCAACTCCCGCCCGACGACCCGCTCCGCAAGAGTCACGCCCACTACTTCGACACGATCTGGTTCACGAACACGCCGGGAGCCAAACTAACGTTCAAGTTCCGCGGGACGGCGGCCAGCGTTTTGTGCTTACTGGGGCCGGATACGGGCCGGGTGCGCGCGATCGTCGACGGTTCCGAGCGACGCCTCCGCGACCCCGCCGATCCGTACTCTTACTATCACCGCCTCTGGAGCTTCCAGGTTGCGGAAGACCTGCCCGACGGCGTTCATACCGTAAGCGTCGAACTGCTGCCGGAGAAACCGGATCGAAGCGCCACCATCGAAGCGGCCAAGAAGAACAAGCGATACCAAGCCGAGTTGTTCGACGGGACGGCGCTACGGTTCGGGTTCATTCGCCTGGTCGGCGAGTTGGTGGAAGAATGACGTCATATCGAGAACCCACCACTTGACACCGATAACTTCAGAGTACCCTTTGCGCGAAAGGCTGACCGATGGGCACACGATTCTGCTCGGTATTGATTCTGTTTTTGCTCTCGCTTCCGGCCTATGCGCTGGAAGCGCGTATCGAAACGCCGGACGGCGTGCCTACGCTGATGGTCAACGGCAAGCCCATGCCGCCGTTCATTCTGTTCCACACGGCCGGAAGAAGAAGCCCTACGGCAATGGCTTGTCGGGTGGGACCAAAGTGGCAACAGTTCAGTTTCAGTTTCGAGGCATCACGTGATGACGACAATGTGGGCATCCACGTCCGCAATATCGCTCCGGCAGGCGACTGGTTGGTCGACAACGCCTGCTTCTTCGAGGGCCGACCCGAAGCAACGAAGTCGCCGAATCTGCTTCGAGGCGGTGATTTCGAGGGTGAAAAGTTGCCTTCGTCGTGGACGTACTTCCTCAATAACTCCACGGGTGCCGCCGCTCGGTACTCTATCGACAGGACCAGCTCCCATGATGGCAACGGCTGTCTACGAGTCTGCATCACGAAGCCCGGCACCATCGGCTACCAGATTCACATCTACCAGCGCGTCGCGATACGCAAGGGGAAGACATATACGTTCTCCGTGTGGCTGCGGTCCGATGAGCCTCGCACGATCGAGATTCAAGCCGTGCATCAAGGACCGCCTTGGAACATATACGGCGGCCAGACGAAGACGATGGCATCGGACAGAATTCTTGCGTTGGGTGCGAAGCGCGGCCTGCACATCGGCACGGTACCCATCGGGATGCCCTGGCCACGAGATGGCAAGACGCCCGACTATTCGGCCGCCGATGACCAAGTGCGGCACATCCTGTCGATCGACCCCAAAGCGCTGATCATCCCTCGAATCGGCCTGCATGCGCCACACTGGTGGAAGGACGAGCATCCCGAACAGCGGCAAGTCTACGACGGCGGTCGGCGGCCCATGGTCTCCCCCGCCTCGAAGCTCTGGCGCCGGGACGCGGCCCGTGCGCTGCGGTTATTCCTCCGGCACCTGGAAGATAAGTTCGGCGATTCCATGTTGGGATATCACGTCTGCGCGCAGAGTGCGGGCGAGTGGTTCTACGACCACACCTGGGAGCGCATCATGCCGTGCTTCGAGGAGCCGTTTCGCGCCGGATTCGCCGAGTGGGTCAAGGCGAAGTACAAGACCATCGACGCGCTGCGCAAGGCCTGGGATAAGCCGGAACTCGCCTTCGAGACGATTCGCGTGCCGACGCTCGACCAACGGCGGGCGGGCAAGCTGGGTGTGTTCCGCGACCCCCGGTCGCAACGATTTGAGATCGACTTCGCCGAGTACATGCAGGTCTGCTTGTGCGAGTACCTTGAAGAGTGCGCGAAGATCGTCAAGCAAGAAACCGACGGCAGGAAGCTGGGCGTGTTCTTCTACGGCTACCTGTACGACGTATCCGGGTTTGCGTACGGACCGGCTGTCAGTGGACACTTGCGTCTTCACCGCGCGCTAAACTGCCCCGATATCGATATCCTCTGCTCACCCATCTCGTACTTCGACCGACAGTCCGGCGGCATCGGTCCCTTCATGGCGCCAGTCGACTCGATCCAAGCACACGGCAAGCTGTGGGTGAACGAGGATGACGCCCGCACGCACCTTGCGCCAACGAGCGCCGGATTCGGCCGCGCTACCACGATGGCCGAGACCATCGGCGTCTACAGGCGCAACTTCGGTCACCAGTTCGAGCGCCGCTGCGGCACTTGGTGGATGGACTTCGGCAGCGGATGGATGGCGGATCCCACGATCTTCGATAATTTTGGCAAGACTCGCAAGATATGGCTCGACGCGGCCGACCCCGGTCCCTATCAGCCGCAAGTCGCGATGATCATCGATGAAGACAGCCTTCTCTACGTGCGCAACTCGAACGACGTGACAAGCCCCTCCATCTCACGCATGCGCCGCATGTTCAATACCATGGGATGCCCGGTTGGCTTGTACCTGATGGAAGACGTTTGTGCGGGCAAACTGCCCGAGAGCGTGCGACTGATCGTGCTGCTTAACGCGTATCGCCTTACCGACGAGCAGCGTAAGCAACTCCGTGCTCAAGTCGCCCGGCAAGGCAAGGTCGCCGTGTGGATGTACGCGCCGGGGCTGATCAACGAGCGGGCATCCGCGGAGAATATTTCTCAGTTGATCGGGTTCGAGGTTGTCCAACTCTCCGAGCCCCGAATCTCTGAACTGAAGTCGGCCAAGGCCCGACTGGTCGGCAACGCGGCAAAGCTCCTCGGTGTTGCCGAAGGTCATAGCTTTGGAACGAATTTCGTGCCTTCGCCGCTGTTCGCCGTCCAAGCGGGGCAGCCGGATGTGGTCACCCTGGGCACTTACGACGGCGGGCCGGATATCGCGGTGGCAATGAAGCGACTGCCGGACTGGACATCCGTTTTTTGTGGTACTCTCCAAATGAGTTCCGAGACGCTGCGCGGACTGGCCCGTCTGGCCGGGGCGCGCGTCTACTGCGATACCAACGACGTCATCAGTGCCTGTCCGGGCTTCCTCTCGATTCATGCCACGGAGGCAGGCGAGAAAACGCTAATCTTCCCACGCGATGTTCGGCTTCGCGATCTCTACACCGGGGAAGACCTAACCACGGCGCGGAATCGATGCACGTTCCCCATGGTCAAGGGCGAGACCCGGGCGTTTGCCTGGAAGTGACACCACCCAGACGAGTTGCCGAATCTCGCTGGACCACCACGGGGCAGACGAGCCGATGCATAACCTTTCTTGCCAGCCTCCCCTGCCAACAAGCGACCCCGCCAGGCAGGGTGGATTTTGGTCGGACTGGCTCACAATTGTTGACATGGGTGGGGAGACAGTTATACCCAAGACCAATCGGGGCGGGCAAGATTGTCCGGCATGGGGTGGGGTCTGAACGGCTACGAGATTCTCGTCGTCGAAGTGGCCGATTCGGGAATCAATTGGATGGAGCCACGGGATCTGCCTATCGACGATATTTCGCCGTCGATCAATCCGACGAGCGGGCATGGCATCTCAAGCCACCACCCGGGCGGCGCGATCGTGGTCTTTGTCGGCGGCAGCACTCACTTCCTCCCGACCGATCTCGACCAGAAGACCCTAGCCGCGCTGCTTACCAGAGACGGTGGGGAGGATCTTGATATGGACGATATCGGGCCGTAGGGAAAAGGGGAAAACGTTGTGTCGAGATTCCAATCTCCTGAAGAAATTGGGATAAACATCAGGCACTCTTAACGTCCCCGGCAATTTACGCCGCCGCTTTCCCCTTTTTCCATTTCTCCCTTTTCCCTTCCCCTCCACCCGCTTCCCCGGCGAACACTTTGCCTTGAAATTGGCCGCTCGCTTTGATATGTTCGTTGGTACTGGAGTAACATGCCGGCGCTGTTCTTCTTCTCTAAAACACCGATAAATGACCGAAACAATCGCCCGACTCGAAGCATTGTTGGAAAGTGACGCCGCCGCGCGCCAATATATCCGGCTGCGTATTCGGCTGCTCGAAGCGCAGGCCGACGCGCTGGCGGCGACGGACGATGAACCGAGCGGCGAAGCGGATCGAGACGCGCGGCGGCCCTTGCTTCGGCCGGAAGACGTGCGGTTCGAGCGGGCGGCGGTCGGGCGACTGCTCGCAGCGATCATCTCCATATGCAAAGAGGGCGGTAGCGCGGGCGATGAGTTGGATCGGGTGCTAGAGACGATTCGCGATGACCGCGAGTTGCCCATCGAATGGGCTCGGCACGCCGCCTTCGACTGGGAGGCCGAGTACGCGGCCGGGTTGTCGTCGCGTCTGGAGTTGCCGGAGCGGCTGCTATCGTTCTGGGGCCGGCTGGCGGCCGCGCCGTTTGTGATCCGCGCCGCCCAGCGGTTATTTTCGGCCGGGGCGACGGTTTCGGAAGAAGCTTTGGAGTCGGAGTCGGGCGGCGCTTGTCCGGTGTGCGGTTCGCCGCCCGCATTGGCAGGGTTGCGTGCGGACGACGGCAAGCGGATCCTCTACTGCTCGCTGTGCGGCCACGGCTGGCCGTCTGACCGCCTGGCCTGTCCATTCCGTGATTCTGGTGAAGGGGCCGAGTTGCTGAAGTTCTCGGTTGAAGGCGAGGAGTCCCGATGGATCGAGGCCTGCCCCGACTGCAAGCACTACCTGCGGACGGTCGACGCCCGGCAGCTTTCCGACATGGAGAAGACCGAAAGCGGGGAGATCGTCCCGCTGGTCGAGGAGGCGGCCGGGCTGTATCTCGACCTGTTAGCCGAACGGGAAGGCTACGACCGCGTCGAGCCCTACGCGGGCATGTAGGGCGGCCGCCTTGACGCCAAACCACGGTCTGCGAGAATCATATTGTGCGATGGTCCCGCCGGCCTCGCCCTCAACCCTACTTGGAGAGTCCCAAGATGACTACTCGCGAACGTTGGATCGTCTATCCGCTGCTGTTCCTGTCGCTGGGCCTGGCGCTACGCGACAAGCTGATTCCGTCATCGGTCAGGGCGGTCGACCTTATGACCCCGAAAATCCGCTGCAACGAACTGGAGGTGGCCAACGTCCGCTGCCTCGGCAAGATCGAATGCGGCGCGCTCGGTGTCAGCGGGCCGAAGGGCAAGGACCTCGTAAGGATGGGCAGGGCCTCGAACGGGGCTGGCCGAGTGGAACTGTGCGGAGTGGAAGGCAAGACGGTGGTCGTGCTGGGTGCCGGCGGGGAAGGCAAGTCGGGTGTCGTCGAAACGCTCTCCAGCGACGGCGCGCCGCTGGTCCAACTCCGCTCGACCAAGGGCGGCGGCACGGTCTGGACAATCGACCGCCAGAAGAAGGCCGTCATCATGCTCGGCCACAACGAGCGCGATTCGGGCCTCTTCATGGAGGTCCCCGGCCGCCGCATCCCGCTGGCCGTGCCCGTCCGCCGAAAGGAAAAAGCCCCCGAAGAGCCTCCCGAGAAAAAAACGCCCAAGGCCGAGGAGTCCAAGTAGTCGCTCCGCTTTCAGCTTTCCGCTTTCCGCTTTCCCATACCGGCCGTAGCGAATCTCCCCAATCTCCCGAATCTGCCGAATTGCCCGATTGCAAGGGAATGTGCGGGCCGGGCAAGAAAACGGTGCCCAGGCAAGCTGGGGTGACGATCCATCTATATTGGGTACGCCCGCGTCGGGTGAACCGATCCGGGGCAAGCACTTGGGGACACCAAGTATGGGTACGGTTAGCGAACTCCAGCAGAGAAACGCCCGGATTGTCCGGCAGCTTCGTCGCTCCTACGACGAACTGGACCATTTCGTCCGCGCGCTGTCGCACGACATGAGCGCCAATTTCCTCCTGCTGGAGAGTTCCTTCTCGCAATTGAAGGGGCTGCTCGACCAACCGTCGCCGGAGGTGGACGAGGCGGTCGCGCACGTCGACGCCTGCCTGAGCGAATCGAAGCAGTTCCTCGACGACCTTGTCCTGCTGGCTCGCACGGGCAGCGTGCAGATGGAGCCGAGCCGCGTCGAGCTGGCCGAGATTGTCGACGAAGTCATCTTCGAGCAGAACGACGCGATCTCCGCCCGCCGTGTTGTGCTGGATATCCAGCGGCCGTTGCCCATCGTCTTGTGCAATCGGCAACGGGCGAAACAGGTCGTCACCAATCTGATTCGCAACGCGATCCGGCACGGCTGCGATCCGCACAACCCGCGGATTACGATCTCGGCGAGCGACTATACGATGAGCGACGGGTGGATGGTCGTGATTCGGGTGCACGACAACGGGCCGGGTATCGACCCTCGGTTCCATGAAGAAGTGTTTTTGCCCGGCCGGCGATTGGCCGGCGCGGCGGAAGAAGGCTCGGGGATGGGCCTGGCCATTGTCAAGAAGATTGCCGAGCACTACGGGGGCACCGTATGGGTGGACCAGAGGTGTGTCGAGGGAACGGCGATTTTCGTCACCTTGCCGACCGACTCCGAAGTCACCCACCGCCCGAGCGGTCGCGTGCCGTCAGCCGAGCACGATGGCCCCCATCTCGGGAGTCCACCCCAACCGTACGGCCCCTTCAGCCGGCGTTAGCGCCCCTTCAGCCATTATTAGCGATTGTGCCGGAACTCCCGGTCTGGTAGGAGTATACGGTAGGTGGCGAGAGCCGATCCGGCGGATACTGGTGCATCGGGGTGAGCCGTTGGGTTGACTCATTGCGTACAATACACCACGCACGGCCATGAACTGCGCTTTTGACGTCATTACATAATAGAGCGGAACCTCAATTTGTGACCGTGCAGCGTATAATAAGCGCGGGGGCCGATTGCCTTCGCTTCAGACCGAGCCTTTTGGGAGCCTTTTGGGAGTAGAGCCGTGTATATTCTAGATTTCAACCTGCTGCTGTTCATCCTGCCCGCTTTCCTGCTGGGGCTTTGGGCCCAATTCCGCGTGAAGGCGACCTACGCAACGGCCCAGCGGATGGCGGCCCCCCTGAGCGGAGCGGCGGCCGCCCGGCATATCCTGAATTCGGCCGGGCTGGAGAATATCCAGATCGAGCAGGTGCCCGGCCATCTAAGCGACCACTACGACCCCCGGCACAAGGTGCTTCGCCTTAGCCAGGAGGTCTTCCAGAGCCGCTCGCTGGCCGCGGTCGGTATTGCCGCCCACGAGGCGGGCCATGCCATCCAAGACGCTCGGGCCTACGCGCCGCTGGTCATCCGCAACGCCGCCGTGCCCGCCGCCGGATTCGGTAGCGGTGCCGGCATGTTACTGCTGATGGTGGGTTTCATCTTCCACTTCCAGCCGCTGTTGTTGGCGGGCATCCTCCTGTTCGGATGCGTGGTCTTCTTCCAGGTGGTCAACCTGCCGGTGGAATTCAACGCCAGCAGCCGGGCTAAGGCCCAACTTGCCGGACTGGGGATCGTCGGGCCGCGGGAAATGGTCTACGTGAACCGGGTCCTCCGCGCGGCCGCCTGGACCTACGTAGCCGCCACCTTACAGGCCATCCTGACGCTGCTCTACTACGTGATGATCTTCACCAGCGGCAGCCGGGATTAGCCCGCAATTCTCACCAGTCTGGTGGGACGGTTTAGCCGGCGGGCTTGCCCGCCGTGTTTGGCGTACGATTCACCCTGAAAACACGGCGGGCAAGCCCGCCGGCTAAACCGCATTATTCATCAATCGCACAAGTAGCACAGGCATCTTGCCTGTGTTGCCCAAACACAGGCTGGAAGCCTGTGCTACGGCCCTTGTGAATAATCCGGGCTAAACCGAAAGAGCATGCCGCAAACAAGAATGGTCGCGCAAAAAGGTGGGCGCCACGGGCAGCCTCCGCTTGCCCATGACGCCCTACGTCGCGCGACGTTTCAATTGTGTTTTTGACCGCTGCGAAGCTACTTGACTTCCTCCATGTTAACCGGCCGACGCTCCGTGGCCGAGAGCAGCGATGCTTCCAACACCCGTTGTGTTTGGTAGGCGTCGTTGAAGTCGGGAATCGGCACGGTGGGCTCCTGGCCGCAGAGCACTCTGACGATATCGTACGCCTGGTTGGTGAAGCCGTGTTCGTATCCGATGATGTGAGCGTCGGGCCACCAGTTGGCCACGTAGGGGTGATCGTCACCGTGGGTACACATGATGGTGTTCCAGCCCTGGACCGCCCGAGGCAACGTGGCGTCGTAGTATTCCAGCTCGTTCATCCGCTCGAAGTCGAACTTCAAAGCGCCCTTGGTGCCGTTGATTTCGAACGTATTGCGGTTCTGGTTTCCAGTGGCTTGGCGGGCGGCCTCGAAACTGGCCACCGCTCCGCCGGAGAATCGGGCCAGGAAGAGCACCGTATCGTCGACGGTCACTTTGCCCATCCCCTCGGCACTCTCCATGCCGGCCGCAATTCCACCGGCCGCAGTGCCGCTCATCAGCTTCCGCTGCTTGATGAACGTCTCGGCGATGGCGCCGGCAATCTCGGTGATCTCCTCACCGGTGACGAATCGGGTAATGTCGATAATGTGCGCGTTCAAGTCGCCGTGTGCCCCGGAGCCGGCCAGGTTCTTGTCGAACCGCCAAAGCAGCGGCACCGATTCGTCGGCCCAATCCTGCAGGTAAGTTGCCCTGACGTGCCGGATGTCCCCGAGTTTGCCCTGTTGTACCAGTTGATGGGCAAAGGCAACGGCCGGACAGCGGCGGTAGTTGAACCAAACAAACGTCTGCACCTTGGCCGCCTTGGCCGCCTCGACCATTTGGCGGGCGTCTTCCAGCGTGCCGGCGATCGGCTTCTCGCAAGAGCAGGGTTTGCCGGCCGCAATTGCAGCCCGGGCGACCGGAGCATGCATGAAATTCGGCGTGACAATGTCGACCAGATCGATTTCAGGCGAGGCGACCAGTGCTTCCCAATCGGTCGAGGCGTTCTGCCAACCCCAGTTATCGGCGAAGGCTTGCGGGTTCTCTTCCGCTTGCCCGAAAACCGAATGCATAACCGGCTTGGCGGGCGTTTGGAAGAACCTACCCACCTGACCCCAGGCGTTCGAGTGTGATCGCCCCATGAACCCCTGCCCGATTAGGGCCACGTTGATCGTTTTCATTTGCGGACTCCTCCGGATCACCAAATGCCGACACGACGTTTTTTCATTTATAGAAAAGTTTATAAACCGATTCGTTCCACTTTGCAAGAG
>CAZDHN010000051.1:0-16434 GCA_964505115.1 uncultured Planctomycetaceae bacterium | reverse complement strand
GGGAATAGGGGGCGGGAGCCGCAGTGAGTGCTCAATAGCCGGGACAATGAGCGACTATGATCGTGGACGCGGTGTAGTCGAGAGATTGGTATCGGAATCAGTGGTCGGTATGGAACATCCGTGAAGCGTCCAATGTTGTTCCACAATACGTTCCTCAGATGATACCTATTCAAAAACGACGAGTTTCCGAAACGATCGCCCGCCTAGTGGGGGATGGCCCGGTGTTCGTAGGTGAGCGATGCGATCGGGAACGAGACACTCTAGCTTGGGGCTTGTTCTTCTCGAAAAACGTCTGAGCTTACGACCTTGCGGTCCGGTTGCCATGCATGGAAGCATATCGGTACAGGGTGGAACGCGAGATCTTCAGAGTGGCACAGATGTCGTCGACGCAAACAGAACGATCGCAGAACAGCCTATTGGCCAGAACGACCTTCGGATGATTGCGGTCCATCGGCGGCCGCCCTCCCTTTCGCCCGCGAGCCCTGGCCGCAGCCAACCCGGCCTTGGTGCGCTCCTGGATTAGCCGCCGCTCAAACTGAGCCAACGCCGAGAAGATATTTAGGATCAGTTCCCCCGAGGCAGATGTTGTATCGATCATTCCATCGGAAATGGATCGAAAACCAATGCCACGTTCCTTCAGGTCCTCGATCAGATTCACAAGGTGACGCATCGACCGCCCCAGTCGGTCCAGACGCCATACCACGAGTGTATCTCCACGACGAAGCGTGTCGTTGCACGCCTGCAGCCCCGGGCGATCTTCGCGTGCTCCCGAAAGCTTATCGAAGAACAGATGTTCCTTGGTAACGCCATGCGTCAGTAAAGCATCCACTTGCAGGTTCAATTCCTGGTCATTGGTCCTGACCCGTGCGTAACCAATCAGGCGGCCATTCTGAGTGCTGATCATCGGAGGCTCCTTGGCAAGAAAGGTACCCCCGCGGTGGATCGACGCCGCAACGGCATCGAGAGTCAGGTCCACTCTTCAATTATGTCCTCTGATCAACGCCTTGTCGTATGAAGCATTCAGTTTCGCCGCCATCATTCGGTCGTATTTTGACACGTCCGGCAATACGTATGAGTTGATGACACAAACCACCGAATGCGGGCTGCGTGGCTGCCGCATCAGTTCTCATTCATACGTCCGAACATCGTCTGACATCCATGTTGCCGGCGAGAGCGCAATCCGTGTTTTCGAGGAGCGTCGATGTTGGCAGATTATTTTGCCCCCACGGCATCCAGGGTCAGTACCCGGCCGCCATCCGTGCCGATGGCGCAACGATCAGCAGTTGCGCTGTGTTCGCCCGGGCGGAAAACGGCTGTGATGCGCGTGCCGAGGTCGTGTCGGCCTGTCAGCTTGCCTTGCCGGTCGACGACAAGAACGGCACCAGATGGGCAGGCGGCCAGCATACTCCCGTCAGCTTGTGGCCAGAGGCACGAGGGGCACTCGCCCAAGTAGCAGAACCAGTCGCGCTTGCCGCTGGCACCGTCGAAGGCGAGTAGATAGCCGCCGACAGTGCCACAGAGGACCTGTCGGCGACCTTGGTCGTTGCGTACCGCAATGACCTCGGCCGCTCCGCCTACGTCGGCGTCCCAGAGTAGTTTACGCTGGCTGTTGCAGACAAAAAGCTGGCGGCAGGCACAATCAAGGCCGCAGATAATCTCGTTCGTGCCGTCGCCGTTGAGGTCTGCCAGACGCAGATCTCGCATCTGCTGTGACTCCTGAACGGGCTTGCCAAGTTGTCCGAACACCTTGCCGCCGGCTCCATAGATGATCGGGTAGCCCCAGATCGTCGGCCCGGTAGCGCCGCCATAAAGTGCGAAGTGGCCTTCGTACTGGCCGGGCGTCATGGCGATGTAAATACCGTACGCGACCGGTGCCTTCCAGAGTTGCTTGCCCGCCGAATCGAAGGCGTGGATGCGGCGGTCGCCGTTGGAGACCAGGATCTCTTGCTTGCCGTCGCCGTTGGTATCCGCCGAGGTGATCTCGCGGATGCAGCAGCGCTGCATGCTCCAGTGGGACCAAGGGATGGTTTTGTATGGAATCGTCACCTGCCAGAGCCGCTTGCCCTTTGGGTCGAATCGCGAGATCGTTCCGTCATCTTCACCAACGAGCAAGTCGTCGCCGAGGAAGTGCAGCGAAACAACTTTGCTATCGACCTTCCCGCCCCAGCGCTGCTTCGCATCATAGCCCAGGACCGCTATCGCACCGGCCTGATTTCCCGCGGCCACGCAACCCTTACCCGGTGCAATGGCGGTGACCACCGAGCCGAGCTTTGCGGTCTTCCAGGGCAGTGTGACGACCGGCGCCGGCGATATTGGCGGAAGGATGTCCGCGATAGCCCAGGACTTGGCTGGATCACTCGTGGGGGAGATGGCCAGGCGGTCGTTGCGCACGCCGAGGGCCACGGCTCCGTCCTTCCCTTCCACGCGCCAGCCGTCGCCGCTTTGCAGGAGCCGGTAGTCGGGAGTGTCGGGATCGGCGTTGACGTGCAGCAGGGTGGCGATTTCCACGAAGCGGCCCGGTTCGACCGTTGCCCTGACGGTTTCCTTGCGGTCGCTGGTCCCGCTCATGGCATTGGCCGCCAGGCCCGCGCTCTGGAGGTGGAAGCAGACCGGAGCCCCGTCGCGGTCGGCAACGCTCACCAGGCCGTTCTCCCTGGCAGTAACCTTCCCGCGAGGATGCCAATGGCGCTCGACGAGCATCTCGCCTTTCTTCTTGGCCACTGCCCGGTCGATCACCAGGGTCCAGGCGTCTTTGCGGCGCGCGACGTGACGTTGCCAGTCCGCGGGGTCGATGCCTTCGAGCGAACTGCCGACGGAAGCGTACCCTTCGGGCTGCTCGGCCGTGTATAGGAGTCGTGCATAGCGGTGTAGGCTGCGCGGCCCCTGGCCGTCGAGCGAGACGGCAACGCCGTTCTGCTGGCGGACCGTCGAGGCGCTGGTCCGGCCGAGGCCACGACCAAGCGTGAGCCAGACCACGCCACTGTCCTGGTAGCGCACAAGGCAGTTGGCATCCTCAAAGGCGTGGTTGCCGCCGGCAATACCGTCGATGAGCATGTAGAAGTCGTCGGGATCGAAGCCGTCGCGGATGGAGAGCTTGTCGATACACTCTTCGCGCGGATGGACGTTCTGGTAGATGCCGCCGGGGTTGATCCAATTGGTCTTGTACCAAAGGGGGTCGATTGGAGCGACTGCCAAGCCCAGCAGACCTTCATGTACGGCGCCGGTGGGAAAACCGCAAAAGGCGCGAAGGCTTTCGCCGTTGCCGCTGCGACCCTTCATGGCAGCGCAAGAGCGGATATAGGCCTCGCCGCCCGCGGCGGCCTCCAGGCTCAGGTATCTTGGATCGCCGGCCGCAACCGCGCAAGCGGAGAGGTATCCGGCGACCCTACTGCCGACCGCATGGGCGATAATTGCCCGCTCGGCGGAGCGCCGAAAGGCGTCCGACTTCACGTAGTCAGTCTTGCCCGCGGCCAGTGCGTAGACCAGCGTATTATGCAATGAAATGCCGTACTCATGGCCGTAGTTGTCCTCGATCGGCTTGAAGGACGCCATCTGGGGCGCGAAGCAGCCTTCGGCCCACTTCATCCATTTCTTACCCTCTTCGAGCTGGTGGCGCCGCCAGAAATACCGCCCCAGGAAAAGGCTATCGAGCGCCCGGACCGTACCGTGATTGCCGCGGACGACCCACCCGCCAAAAGGACGCGGACCTTCGCCCGAGTGACATATGAAAAGTATCTCCGAGTCGATCCGCCGGCGGTCCTCGTCGGAGAAAAATGGATGATCGCGGATCAGGTCCCAAGGCAGCAAAAAGGCACGCACCAGGCCGTGGATCATCTGGTGGGCTTCGCCGCTGGGATTGTGCAGGTCGTTTTCGAAGAAATGGAGCAGTTCTCGCTTGAAGACGGGCAGGTAGGCCTCGTTGCCGGTGCGGAGGTAGCCGGTGGCCGCCTTGCCGATCGCTCCCATGAAGGCCCAGCTTCCGTAAGAACCAGTCCGTATCCAGACCTTGTCGTCCGAGCCGAGCAGCTTGCTCGACCAGGCCTCGATAGCGTCGGCGTTGGCGCCGAGTTTCACTTCGTTGCGATAACCCAGTCGGGCCCCGCCCTTGGCCACGATCTCCGCCAGCTTCGCCGCGGCCTCGGCCACGCCGGCCGCATCACTGCCGCCAAGCATTACTACGTGAGCACCCGTGCCAAAAGGATCTCGGATCGTGCGGACCACGTGCCCACCGGCGCCGGGCCATGCCAAATCGGTCATGTCGTAACCGGTCAGGTAGAGCTGCCGCGACGCCGCGCCCTCCATCAGATTGCCGAGCACCAAGAGCGGCCCCTGTCCCAAAGTCGCCGGGTCAACGGTATCGTCTTCAACGGCGGGCAACCGGCCGGTTGCCTTTTGAATGGCATTCGCCAGTGTAGCGGCGAGAGCTCGATACTCCGCGGTTGCCGGACAGAGAATGGTGCAATGTTTGTTGCCAAGATCAACGGCCAGCCGGGGAAGCGGCTTCAGAACATCTTCCGCCTCTGCCTGGCCGGGAACGAAGATGATCGCAAGCAACATCAACGAAACTCGCAACAGAGACGCGCGTCCATTATTGATCTTTGCATGGTCAATGCGCGGATCAAGGGGATACTGCCGGGGAGCCGGGCTTCGCCCTCGATCATTGGCTATGCAAGGGGCAATAGACGGCACACTTACGCGAGGAATTACGGGACGGGTTGGCATGGGGAGCGTCCGCGGTAACGGTGGGACAAATGGAGGGAACCGGGGGTCTTACATGTTCGTAACATTCTTTCGATAGGTGAGCGGCGTGGTGCCAAAGTGCTTACGAAACATTATACTCAACCGGGAGGCGTTGGAAAAACCGCATACCTCGGCAACCTTGGACATCGACATCTCCGGGTTGGCCAAGAGTTCCTTGACCTTGGCGAGACGAGCCAGACGTATTTCCTGGGCGGGCGAACGGCCCAGGGCATCCTGGAATTGCAGTTCCAATGCCCGACGCGATAAGGGCACTTCGCGCAACACGTCTTCCACTTGGATGCCCTGATGGGCGTGGGCCCGGATGAAGCGGACGGCGGTAACCACGTTTGTGTTTTCGATGGCCAGAATATCGGTCGACTGACGGCAAGTTACGTCCAAGGGACGAATGTAGATCGGCTCTTCCCCCGGTTCGATGCCCGACATCAGGTTGTCCAACAAGGCTGCCGCCGCATAACCGGTGTGTTGGCTGGCCAAATTGATGCTCGATAGTGGCGGACTGGAAATGTTGCAGGTTAATTCATCGGGCGTTCCCGCCAAAATTGCCACCTCGTCCGGCACGCGCACGCCGGTCCATTGGCAGACCTCGGTTAGCAGGCGTCCACAAGCGGCGTCGGCCGTGAAGACGGCCACGGGCATATCTTCCCCGACAAGCGATTCGATCCACGCGCCGGCTGATTCCAGGTGCTCGACCCAGCCCATTT
The DNA here is from genome assembly GCA_964505115.1 of uncultured Planctomycetaceae bacterium. GTDB lineage: Bacteria > Planctomycetota > Planctomycetia > Pirellulales > Thermoguttaceae > CAZDHN01. The sequence goes on along the minus strand of CAZDHN010000051.1, from coordinate 10,972 downwards.
TCCGCCCGGCGCGGTAACCCGGCTTATACATGTCGCACCGATAACCGGCTTCTTCGACGGTGGCCTGAAATCTTTCTCCGCGAGTGTTTGCGTAACGCGTGGAAGGAGGAGCGAAGCAGGCGTATCGTTGGAAGCCTCGATCGCGGAAATGCTCGAAGGCCATCTTGGCGCGTCCAATCTCGTCGGTGAAGACGTGTTCCATCCACGGCTCCGCGGGCAGGATACGCTCGAAATTTACCACCGGAAGGCCCGTTGCTCTGATCTGTTCCGCTTGTGTTCGATTGTACAAACGCACGATGATCCCGTCGCCCTTCCATCCGCAGGGCAACTGCGGCCTGCCCTGTCGATCGCGCGGGTCGACCAACAGCATCCAGGGGCCGTGAACTCGCATGTAGTCGACGATACCTCCCACCACGCCGCGTCCCCAAGAGTCGTCGGTCTCGACGATAACCGCGACCCGTTTTGGTGATCTTGGCTCGGTGAAACGCTTCGACTTGGCATCCATGGTGGAGTTTTATTCTCCTCGAACGAATCGTGTTCGGCCGACACTGAACAGCCCAGGGGAGTGGGTAAGCACGTCGCGTTGCACCTCCCATAGTCTATCTCGCGGTGTCGTCGTCATCAATACAGTTTGCGCAAAAGGGAAAAATTCCTGCGCAATATTGCAGCTTGACATCGGGGGATATCCATACGAAAATCAGATTTGGAAGTTGGACGGTGGCTGATGAATAACGGCACGGAAAATACGGCAGCGGGTGGTCCGCAAGTCGGGACTTCCGTACTTGTCTTAGAACCGGGAGACGTATGATGAACCGTTTCAGAAGATTTCTTGTTCTTGCGATTTCCGCTGTGGCATTAGGTTTCGCCGGCACGGCCCAGGCGGAAATAGTCCTGTCAGAAGTAGCGGGGCTGTGGTTAATGGATGAAGGCACGGGAAGCACGGCCTCCGATTCAAGCGCTGAAGAAAACGACGGAAGCTTGGAAGGCGGGGCGTCTTTCGCCTCCGACTCGCCTTTTGCCTATTCCGGCAACTATTGCTTGTCGCTGGACGGCAGCGACGATAAGGTCGATTGCGGCACCGATTCGAGCCTCCAGTTCGGCGATGGTGATTTCAGCGTCCACGCCTGGGTTAAGTCGAATACCGCGGGCTCGGACGACACCATTATGAGCACCAGATACACGGGTGCAAGCAGGGGGTTTTCGTTGTACACAACCGCCGGCGGAGCCCCGGATCTCTACATGAATGGCTCCGAGGGAACCCGCCACTTCTTTGGTTCGGAGGATCTGGTTGACGGTACTTGGCACCAAATCGCTGTTACATTCGATGCCAGTGCCGACAAGGCGTACATTTACGTTGATGGGGAGTTAGACACCTCACTCAGTGCCGGTTTTGACATTGGCAGTATCACCAACATCGACGACCAGCCCTTTACCATCGGGGCACATTGCAATCGCACCGGCTACAACTTCCCCGGCCTGATCGACGAGGTGATGCTGATCGATCGGATGCTCACATTGAATGAGATCAACTCCGCCTACAACAACAGCCTGATTACCCTCATTCCCGAGCCCAGTGCGATTTTGCTTTTGGTAATCGGCCTGGGTACTTTCGCGCTTGTCGGACGCCGGAGGACGAAGCGAAATGATTAGGAATCCTCGGCGATCCGTGTTTGCATGGAGGCGTCGACGTTGAAGCCGTGCCCACAACCGAGGGTAAACATGGAGCCTGCAACGGTGTGTCGCTCTCATGAAAGAGATGGCCGTGGGCATGCATCCCGCCGCCGGCCCCTACACGGTTTTACGTTGGTGGAACTCCTGGTGGTGATCACGATCATTGGGATTCTGATTGCCCTCTTGCTGCCGGCCGTGCAGGCTGCCCGGGAGGCCGCCCGACGTACCCAATGCGCCAACCAATTCCGCCAGATGGGCATTGCCATGCACAACCACCACACGGCCCATTCGAGTTTCCCGATGGGACACATGCGCTGGGGGGCCTGGTGGGGCTGGCCGGCGTTTCTGCTCCCATACCTGGAGCAGACAAGCATCCACGACCTGATCGATTTGGATTTCGATCGCAAGGACCCGGCGTTTGCCAACCCCAGCTGTTTTTCCGCGGGCGACAACCTGACAGCTTCGCAAACCGTGATTCAGGCTCTTCTCTGTCCCAGCGATCCGCAGGGAAGCGAAGGGGTGGGTAGAGAGGGGCCGGGAGACCACAATCTGGCGCGAACCAACATGGGCGGCGTTACCGACAGCGAGTGTTGGAGTGCCTCCTGGCACGCCGCACGCTCGATCCCGCTGGACGAGGTCGACGGCGTGATGGCCGCAAACGACCAGTACACCTACGAAGGCTGCCGTATCCGCGACATCACCGACGGCACCAGCCATACGCTGATGATCGGTGAGATTACCGGCGCCGGGCCTGGAACCAAGGAGTCGCACTACTGGTGTACCTACAACCTCTTGGATACCCGCGACGGCATTAACGGATTCAACACCGTTCCAGGGGGAGAATGGCCGGATTCGGGAGTTCCTAATCAGGGTGGCATGTGGGAGACGGGATTCTCCAGCCATCATCCGGGAGGATGTCACTTCCTGTTCTGCGACGGCAGCGTCCAATTCCTCTCGGAGAACATGGACCTCGAAATACTGAAGGCTCTGACCACCCGTGCCGACGGCGTTCCGGTCCCTGGAGGCTCCTTCTAACAGGAAGAACATTGTGAAGAACCAACCTGCTGTTCGTGGCTTGGGGCGCGCCTTGCTGGGAACTCTCACCGCCGCGCTGCTTTTGTTCATTCCAAGTGGGTGCGGCCGCGACGGTCCCGAGCGGGTGATCGTCAGCGGCACCGTCACCTACCAGGGTCAACCGCTCGAAGAGGGACGCATTCGCTTTGTCCCTAACAAGGAGACGAAGGCGCCAATCTCGGGCGGGTTCGTTCGCGACGGCAAGTACGCGGTCGACTCAAAGGGTGGTGTTCCGGTGGGAACGCACAAGATCTCCATCGAGGCGCACCGCGTCGACCCGAACTATAAGGGTCCCACCAATCCGCCGCCAGACGACATCGAGAATCGCCCGCCCATCCAGCAGTACCTCCCCGCGAAATACAACACCCAGACAGAGTTGGAAATCACGATTGGATCGGGAAGTTCCAGGATCAGCAAGGATTTCGACCTCACCCAGTAGCAGCACTCAGTGAGCGGAAGGAATATTCAGATGGCAGAATACTTGAATCGTCGCGACTTCATGCGAGTGGGTGCCGGCGGATTGGCGGCCGCATTCAGTGTTCCGGCGTTTGGTCAGCAGTCACGCCCGGCCGTCCGGTTCGGTATTACGGCCGATTGCCACATCTTGGGGCAAGATGGAAACCGGGCCGCGCTGGGAAAGTTCGTCGAGGAGATGAAACAGTGGAAGCCCGACTTCGTTGTCGACGTGGGCGACTTCGCCTGCCAGGCCGGATCGGGCCAGACGACGCCGGCGCTTCACGATTCGCAGTTGGAGGGGCTGCGCCGGAGTTGGGCCCTGCTCTCTGAATCGCCCTGTCCCGCCTACATTGCGATGGGTAATCACTGCGTCGGCTGGATCAAGGGCGGCAACGAGAAGATCACGCCAAAGGATTTGTACACCCACTCGCACGGCGGAGAAGATATTACCAAAGACGAATTCCTGGCCGTCACGAAGATGCCCTGCCGCTATTATTCGTTCGACGTGCAAGGATACCACTTCATCGTCTTGGACCCCAATAACTGGGGCCATGCTCTACTGAAGGAGGCAGGCCGTTCGGAAGAGGAAATAAAGGCGGTGTTGGGCCACGACGGCGCTGTGGGAGCCTACTACCTTGACGAACCGCAGAGAAAATGGCTGGCCAAGGATCTGGCGGCCAACCGCGAAAAGGCCAAGATCGTCTTCGCCCATGAGGAACTGCACTTCACCGGAGCGGCCGGTGGCGAAGGCGGAGATATCCCCTTTCCGCAATATCGCAAGTTCACGTCCTACTGCGGCAACGGATGGCAGGCAAGAGAGCTTTTCAAGGCCGATGGCAAGGTTTTGGCCTGCTTCGCCGGCCATAAACATCAGAATCGCTGGACGGTCCACGGAGGCACCAACTTTATCACGCTGAGGGCAACGCACGTCCAAGGGTCTTACGCCAAGGTCGCGATCTCGGACGTGCTGCAAATCGACGGCCACGCGCAGCAGAGAAGCTACAAGATACCTCTCCCTCGGGTATCGTCGCGGAAGTGAGCCACGCAGCTAGTGCTTTGTCACGCTTCACTTTTGGGGTAGCTGGATTCGCAAGAATTCAGCCGAGTGCGGCGAAGACGGAACTTTTGCAAGTTCAGCTACCCCAATTTCAAACTTTGACACAGCACTAGTCTCCGTGGCCCGCGCGGAGGTAATGCCAGGCCAAGAGACCCAGCACGACCACGGCGGCCGAGAGCGAGACGTAGTGCAGCAACGACAGGAGCCAAACTGGAATCACGGCGTTTCCCCGTCAGGTGACGCAAGTGCATCGTCCGGTTTGAAAAGCGGCCCGAGCCGCAACCGGCGAGTCAGCGGCAAAACGATAACAAACACGACAACGGCCGCCAGCAATCCAAACAATGCCGGGCTCAACTCCCCAGGCGTCCCCAGCACGAATTGCCAGACAACCGTGGCCCCCATCCCGGCAACCATTGAGGCGACCACCGCATGGACGCGCGCGGGAGTGTACCAAAAAATACCGACCAGAAACGGCAAGATCATCGCCGGAGCCCAGAAATTGTAGACAAACTCCAGCACGTCGACGATGTCTCGGAAGAAGTAAGCACAAACCGCCGCGGCCATGCCTGCCAGCAACGTCGACCATTTGGCGACACGCAGCAAGGCGCGATCGTTTGCATCCGGTCTGACGTGGCGGCGGTATATGTCCTCCATGAATACAGTGGCGAGACAGGATAGAAAACTGTCGGCCGACGACATTACGGCAGCGACAAGCGCGGCGATCATGATCCCGGCCAGGGCGGGGTGAAAAGTCGTGCGCACCAGGATCGGAAACGCGCTTTGAGGTTGGTCCCGCACGGCCTGACTAATTGCCGGATCGACCAGGACCGAGAGGCCCAGCACCAATGTTGCAATCGGCAGAAACAGCAAGAGAAAGATGCCGGCACCAGCAATCCCCCAGCGGCTGTGTTGCGAGTCCTTCGCGATGAAACAGCGAACCGTGTAGGTTGGCACGAATGTCTCTCCCAGCAGAAACACGCAGAACAGACTAACCACCCGGGTCGTGGACCAGTGGCCCGTGAGTTCAAAATGGCGGGGGTCGATCTGCGAGACCATCGCGACGAAACCTCCGTTCTTGACCAGCAGAATCGCCGCGGCAGCAGCGATTCCGCAGACCAGGATGGCGAACTGCAGGACATCCGTTTTGACGACCGCTCGGATACCGCCGACTGTTGAGTAGAAAATGGTCACCGTGGCGCCGATCAACAGCGCCGTTTGGTAGGAAACCCCCAGTACGCTATTGGTGATTGCTCCCATGGCGACCATTTGGGCCGTCAGGCCACCGACTAGAAAAATCAGGCAGTTGACGACAGCCAGAATCCGCGCGAGCTTACCGAACTTGAGTTGGAAGTAGTCAGCGACGGTGATCAGGTTCAGCCCGCGAAGTTTTGGTGCCACCCAAAGGCCGGTAAAAAGGATCTGCAAATGCCACGCACAGCTAACCACGGCGGCCGCAATTCCCACTTGATAGACTCGCGAGACCATCCCCACCGACGCACCGCCGCCCACCAGCGTGACGGCGGTAGTGGCCAGCACGATGATCCAGGGTACGTTGCGTCCGGCCAAGGTATAGTCGGCCGATGTCCGAACCTGCCGCGCGCTACGAATTCCGATCCACATCAGGACGATCAGGTATGCACCCAAAGCCCCGAGTTCCAGGAGTTGGCTACTGTCGAATGTCATGATGACGGCAACGGTAACAGATACCATCGAGCAGTGCAAGCATCCCCTTACATTTGTGCTTTCTCGTGCAAGTCGGGATAAGAAGTCTCGTCGTCGGGTCCGTGGAAGACGCATGAACAGCAAAGATTCACCCAACGGAATGTGGACGTATCACCCTTGACTTACCTGTAGCGTCAACCCAGAATCACGCTTGGCGTTATTGTCGGCAAAAATGAGCCGGTCCGGTGCTTCGATACAAGTATCCGGGGTCACCCTCAAAGGAGAATCAACAATGGACAAGAGCGGCATCCGCCCATTCGGTCGGGTCGCGGGTTACATGGCTCTATCAGAGGATCAGTGCCAGAAGGTCCACGAAGCAACACTCGACGTGCTTGAGCAAACGGGAGTTCAAATCGAAGAGGCGGAGTCACTGGAACTGCTTCATGGTGCCGGTGCCGATATCGGTGACAAGCAACGGGTGAAGATTCCCGCTGCCATCGTGGAAAGGGCGATCAAACTGGCTCCCAGCGAAGTGCTTCTGTTCGACAGAAACGGGAAGGAAGCTATGTCGCTGGGAGGTTCCAGGGTCTATTTTGGCGCACACGGCGATTGTCCGGACATCCTGGATCCCCTGACGGGCACTCGGCGCAGGTATCTGGCCAAGGACGGGGCAACCGTGGCCAGGGTCTGCGATCAACTCGCGAACATTGATTTCGTTTCGCTCAACGGGTTCGCTGCCGACTGCCCAAATCCGGCCGCGGCGGCCCCACTGATCTTTAAGGAGATGGTGAGCAACACGACGAAACCGCTCGGGTTCAGTTGTGCGGACACTGAAGTGTATAACGATGTCCTGGAAATAGGTCGTATCGTTGCCGGCGGGGAGGAAGAACTGCGCCGGAGACCTTTCTTCTACCACTACTGCGAGCCGACAACACCGCTGGTACATACGTCACCGTCTTTGCGAAGACTTATCAAGTCTGTCGATTCCGGCATCCCGCTCGTATATACGCCCATGCCGATGGCCGGTGCGACAGCACCGTGCTCCTTCGCAGGCACGTTGGTTGTCGGCAACGCGGAGGTGCTGACCGGACTTGTGATTGCCCAACTGCGAAGGCCCGGCGCACCGTGCATCTACGGGGGCATCCCGGGAATCATGGACATGAAAACGACCATTTTTTCGTACGGGGCGCCGGAAATGCACCTGATGGTTACAGCGATGACCGATCTGGCGCATTACTACAAGCTACCGATGTTTGGGACCGCCGGATGCACCGACGCGAAGTGCGTGGATCAGCAGGCGGCAGTGGAAGCCACGCTGTCGTGCCATGCGGCGGTCACCTCCGGGGCGAATCTCGTGCATGACGTGGGATTGATCGATCATGCGGACCTTGTCTCAACGGAGATGATCGTGCTATGCGATGAGATCATTGGAATGATCAAGCAGACTTGTAGCGCGGTCGAGGTTACTCAAGATGCCCTGGTCACCGACTTGATCAGGCAAGTGGGGCCCGGTGGGAACTACCTCACCAACGATCACACGTTGGAAAATTTCCGAAGAATGTGGTTTCCCTCCCTGATGGACCGCACACGGGGTGGCAACGACCCGAACAGCAAGCAAAGGCGGGAATCTTTTTCGGAACGCCTGAATCGAAAGACCAGATCGATCATGGCCGCCCACCAGCCGGAATCGCTTCCCGCACACGTCCAGAAAGAGCTTTCGGCGTTGGCGAAGAATTGGGGGAAAAGCTGAGAATGCCGCATAGTCTGATGTGAAATTTCAGCAGCAACACCGAGACGTAGGGTCAGCACTTAGCAGGGCGTTCGGTGCCCGAGACGTTTTCTTGGGCGATGGTTCGAAAATTGTGGGACTTTCACAAACCGTACTCGGGGACGCGGCCTTTCCGGACTCGCGCAGCAAGGTTGGTGAACGTAACGAGGTAAGTCCGCGGCTGGCACGTCGCTAACGAGCGGGCAGTCAGCCCTGCTGTCTTACCAAACCTTCCTCAGATGGACCTGTTCAGAAACCTCTGACCGACCGTTTTCTGCACGAGCGCCAAATGCTCGTCATTTTACACCCGGTTGAGGGAGTCTGGTGATCGTCACCGAGCATTCGTAATAGGGTGGTTTGAATACCTGTCTACCGTGGCCCAATTGTGGCACCAAAGCGGGTCAGCCTTCCTTCTTCTGCTTATGGAGCCAGCGGAGGGCCGCCTCGGGAACGGCCGTGTGATCGCCGTCGAAGATCGTGAGCCGCGCACGCCCCGATTTGCGGCGGAAGAGCGGAACGAACTTTCCGTACGAGGGGTCGGAGATCGGCCCCCTGAGGTGTTCAGGTACCTCGATCTTATCAACGAAGTGTGCAATCTCCGCGTCAGTCAGGCGATCTTCCGGGGCAGCCACCGTGTTGAAAGCTCGCAGGGCGTGACTGATTGGAACGGGTCCGGTGTGTCCGTCCCTGATTCCCGCGTTGATGTCCAGAGGAACGGCCTTGGCGTTCGCGAGATGGCTCAGCGGCGACCGCCGGCGGTACTGCTCGTCGACCTTGGCGCTCGCGCCCGGGGGACCGCCGCACGAGATCGCCACCTGGCGGGCGTAACCTCTTTTCGCCGCGGTGCATTCCGCGTGCCAGGCGGCGAGGTCGGAAATGGGAACCCATGCCGACACGCCGGCCCAGATCTCGGGGTGATGGCCGGCCATCAGGAGCGAAGCGTAACCGCCCCCGGACTTGCCCACGAGGTAGATGCGCCGCGGGTCGATGTTGGCCTCGGATTTTGCATAGTCCACAGAGCTGACGATGTCCTTGACGACCAACTCGGAGCCGGTCGCCTCGGGCCGCCGGTTCGGTCCCCTGAAGTCGGGGTGGATTGTGGCCCAGCCCTTCTTCATGCACCACTTACCGTAGGCGGAATCGCTGTTTTGCGTGTAGTCGTGCGACCACGTGTGCAGCACGACCAGCAGCGGAACGGGGTCCGTCGTGTCCGGCGCGTAGAACATGGCGGGCTGAGGTGTGTTGTCTGCCGCCGACGGATACCGGATCTCTTTCAACTGGCGAGCTTCCTCCCCGAATGCGACGGTTGCGCCAAGCGCCGCAACGACCAGTGTTGTCAACAGCGTGTATCTCATGGTGCCTCCTTGTCCCGGATGTCCTGCGTGAGCCGTTCAACGCGGGCTTGCCCAGAGCGACTCGATCAGTTCAAGAGTCTGTTCGACCAGCTCGCGGCCACCCTTGGGACCGAATACGGTGCTTTCGGGAACGGCGCCGTAGGTACTGCCGGCCACCGACCGCGCGGTGGGAAGGTATCGGTAATGCCCGTCGGCGGTCTGGACGGTAAACGTTTGCACCGCCTTGCTGCGGGCCTTGATCCGGATGCCGAAATCCAAGTAGGGCGCCAAGGGGAAGGTAGCGATGGCCATGTCGCCGATGCGGACCACGTGGACCCGCACGGGCGCCTTGGGCTGGGTCTTTTCGAGCTCGAACATTTGCACAACCCGGTAGGCCCTGGCCAGGCGCCAATACACGCCGCTAATATCTCGGAACCAGTTGCGTTTCTCCCGCATCTTGGGGTTCGCTTCGATCTCCTTTCGCATCTTGCGGTACTGCTCGAGCAGCCGCTCGAACTCCTTCCGCCTGCTCTCGGCTGCCGTTTTAGCGATGTGCCGCCGGGTCAACTCGATTTTCTCGACGCGGTGCACTAACTTCGGGTTCCAGTCGATCTGGTCCTTCATGAAGGGGAGGAGGGAAGTCACGGCGTCGGCCAGCCGCACGGCGATCTCCTGCCGACGATTGCGCCCGGTGAGTTTTTGCATCCGCGCCTCGGCCCGGCGGTCGATGATGGGCTCCGGCCACTGTTCGCCCGAGGCGGCCGTCTGCTGCAAGACGTGGAGCGACTTACCCAGCCGCTTGCGCAGTTCGACGCGCGTATCGTGCCAGAAGTCGGCGGTCATGCCCGAGGCCATGCCCCGCGCCGCGCAGGGAACGTTGAGCACCACGCCAGTCAGCTTGCCGCCAGCGTCGTAGGTGTAGAGGAGCCCGACCGTATGGTCCTCGTAGCCTTCGATGTGGCTGAAGTCGGGCCGGTTCGCGCTGCCGCCGGCCCCTGATCGGCCGTTGTCGTAGGCCACCAGGCGATTGTGCGACACCACGGCGTGCCCCAGGCCGAAGCTCACGCCGCCGGGTTTGCGGTCCTTCCACGCCCGGGCGATGGCCTTGGCGATCCGCGGGGCGGCGAATTCCAGGTATCCAATGGGCGACATGATGTCCGGGTCCACGCCGTAATACGACCACTCGGCGGGCACGTCGATGCCTCGTTTGGCAAGCTCGGCCGCCAACTCCGGGGCCGTTCGCACGCAGGGCGCCCCGTGGTTGTGCATGGCGTTGATGACGATCTTCTCGACATCGATCTCCGGCTGCAACTCGGAAACCAGTTCGCGCACCCGGTCGCAAAGCGCTTTTTCGGCCCGGGCCAGGTCGCAACAGACCATGATCAGCATGTCGCCGGAGCCCTGTTTGCCGGCCGACTCTAGGACAAGCACGGTGGCCATGATCGGGTCCACGACCTTATCGGCGGCCCGCAAGCAGCCGCTCCCCGCCATATGCACCGGCACGTCCGGCGCCAGTTCCGTCATGGCCCAGCCCACTCGCAACGGGCCCGCCTTGGCGTCGTCGCCGCTTGCCAACGATACCTGCGCCGCCAAAAGCAACGCAAGCATGGATACCGCGATTCCGAGTGCAACAGAAGCTTTGGTGATAATGCTACTTCTCATCATTGTGTCCTCCAATTGTGGTAACGTATAAACGCCGCGTGCCGTTTGGGTCGCGCGTTGGTATCGGCCTAGTCTTTTTTCTTCGCCCAAAGGGATTCGATCAGTTCAAGCGTCCGTTCGACCAGTTCGCGACCGCCAGCGGGGGCGATTTGGTTGCTTTCGGGAATGGCGCCGTAAGCGCCGCGCGCCACCGAACGTTCCGTGGGAAGGTATTGATAATACCCGTCGGCAAGCTGGACCGTGAACGTTTGCACCGCCTTGCTGCGTGCCTTGATCCGCGTTCCGAAA
>CAZDHN010000050.1:0-16455 GCA_964505115.1 uncultured Planctomycetaceae bacterium | reverse complement strand
CTCGCCAGTGCAATACAAACCGGGGCTTGCTCGTTGTTGTTCCAGGAGATCGCCGTGCGTATGTGCGGATTCCCGCTTGTGCGGCCACAAATCGGTAGACGCGCGGCGGGCTCTGGAAACACCAACGAACAAGCTCCAGGCTAATCAGCACTGGCGAGACGCCAGTGGCACCCTGCGCCGGTCGCGGCTTTATATACGAAGTGCTAGCGGAATTCGCTCACGTCCTCGCCGCCGGCGATTGTGGTCATCGACTTGATCAACTCGGGATCGGTCCAATCGTCGATGCTCCGCACCGAGCCGTCGCAGAAGGCCGCGTTTGCCACGCCCGGATGTTCACTGCCGATACCGGGGTTGATGCCCTCGTTGACTTCGTAGCTGATCCGTGTCGCATCCAGATCGCGAGGCTCCATCCAGTTGGTTGTGGACTGGTCGGCCTCGACCAGCATTATCGTGTTGGAGGTCCCGTCGGTGATGTCCCGTAATCTGCTCGCCCCGGTGCCGTCGGAGATCGTGCCCGGCCCGACGATCATCATATAGCTGGTCTCCAGGGAATTCTCGCCGGGGGAGCTGGGGCAACGGTAGATGCGGGGCATCATCGCTGCAAGTGCTAGATTGTGGGGGCTGTCCCAAGGCTGGTCGAAATCGTATTGCTCGTAGAGCAACTGCTCCTCCAGGTACGGCAGAATCAGCACGCGCCAACTGTGCATGGGTTTTCCATCTTCGTCGGCCAGATAGGCGGGCGGGAAGCAGCCGTGCGCGGCGTTGTAATTGTGCATTGCCAGGGCGAGCTGCTTCATGTTGTTTGTGCAACTGGCTCGTCGGGCCGCTTCGCGGGCGGCTTGAACGGCCGGCAGCAGCAGTGCGATAAGTATGCCAATGACACCAAGAAGTACGGGTACAGCCAACAAAGCAACAACTAAGAGTATCGGCCCGCCCGAACGTCTGGCCGGAGCACGGTAAAGCTGGCCACCCCCCAGCGGCGGAACCGTGATCGTCTTGCCACACCCGGCACAAGGGCCGCTTTGGCCCGAGTACTCGTCCGAAACGCTGGTCTGCAAACCGCAATGAGGGCAGGCAAATTGGATGGGCATGGTGAGATCCTCGCGGGAAGATTGCTGTATGCGTGAACCGGGGATCTTACCCCAATTCACCAATTATTGATCTTTGCAGAGTCAATTCGCAAATCAAGGGCGTTCCACTGGAAAACCGGGCTCCGCCCTCGATCATTGGCCATGCAAGGGTCAAACGTAATTCGACGCCGGCCGTTGAATATTGGCCGGTATGCACTCAACTCCTACGAAGGCATCCGCTGAACCAGTGCGACATGGCTGTGTTGCCACTCCGGTTGCAGTAGCCGCCAGCGGAAGCTGGCGGTCGTGTCTCGGCTCGGTCACATCATCCAACCGTAGCTGTTGTTCCGACCAACCGCCAGCTTCCGCTGGCGGCTATCATCGGATCGCCGCATACGGGTTCGAGGGATGCCCGCATTTCGACCAGCGTACCACCTTTTGGCCGTTGGGTAAATACTCAGCCACCGGCCACCCAATATCAGCCACCAACCACCCGGCCGCGCGCGACGGGGTCAAGAATTCAGCCTGTATCGATTCTCTATCCTGGACCGGGGCTTGCCCGATGTGCATAATGAATCGAGTGGTCTGGTCAGTTAGTTGGGGGCGGTATTTTGGGCGCGAGGTCGGTCTATTCATAATGGGGTATCTTTCAGGTCACTCGACTGAGTTGGGTCTCTGGCTGGCCGTTCTTGCCGGGCTGGTGACCTTGGGAGCATACCTTATTGGGAAAATCCGTACCGAGCCGGTACAAAAGGAACCGACAGCCAGCGAATTGCTCTCAAAATTCCGTGAATCGCATTCCCGGGGTGAGCTTAGCGACGCAGAATTCCGAACAATTAAGACATCGTTGGCAGCACGTCTCCAAGATGAGTTAAGGGATAACGGCGAAACGGGTTAGGACGAATGCCGCCAACCAATCGGAAGCCGTCGGTTCGTGCGATTCTGACGGCTTGGCGAGTCTGGCGGAGGAAATCGACAAAACCGTGGCTGCCGGTTAACCGTAGAACCAACAGCGTCTGAATTATTCGATCAACCCAACTGCTCGATCACAACGTGGACAGGGATGCCCCCGAGGCCGAAACCGATGAAACTTCTCCCGGCCGCTCGATCGACACCATGAATCAACTAGCCCGCTAACCGAACGTCGGACGGTTCGCAACGCGGGCAACGCGGAAAGGATTTGGTAATGCCCACAGGACGGGATTTTGGCTCTGGTCGCCGCGGCGGCGGCACCACGAAGAAGAACGCCTTTTGCTCCTTCTGTCGAAAGAGCTACCGCGACGTGGGGCCTTTAGTGGAAGGCCCCGGCGACGTCTACATCTGCGGCGAATGCATCGATCTGTGCCAATCGATCCTGGAACAGGAGCGACGGCGGCGGGGAACCAGCAAGCAGTTGTTCAGCAAGATTCCCACCCCCCGGGAAATCGTCAAGCTCGTCGACGAATACGTCATCGGACAGGACCACGTCAAGAGGATCCTGGCCGTGGCCGTCCACAACCACTACAAGCGGTTGATACACGGCTCCGGCAGCCCGGAGGTCGAACTCGACAAATCGAACATCCTGATGATCGGTCCGACCGGTTGCGGAAAAACCCTGCTGGCCCAAACCCTGGCGCGCATACTCGACGTGCCGTTCGCCATCGGCGACGCCACCACGCTTACCGAAGCCGGTTACGTTGGTGAAGACGTCGAGAACCTGCTCTTGAAGCTGCTTCATGCCGCCGACTTCGATTTGGAGTCGGCCCAACGGGGCATACTCTACATCGACGAGATCGATAAGATCGGCAAGACCAGCCAGAACGTCTCCATCACCCGCGACGTTTCCGGCGAAGGAGTCCAGCAGGCGCTGCTGAAGATGCTCGAAGGCACCATGGCAAATGTACCGCCGCAGGGCGGACGCAAGCATCCCGAGCAGCAATACATCCAGATGGATACCAGCAACATCCTCTTCATTTGCGGTGGCACGTTCGTCGGGTTGGACAACATCATCAGCAAACGGCTGGGGAGACGCTCCATCGGGTTCGGACAAGAGAAAACACCGCACGACGAAGAAAGCCTTACCGAACTGCTGCCACAGGTGACCAGCGACGATGTGCTCGAGTACGGCCTGATACCCGAACTGGTCGGCCGGCTGCCGGTGGTCTCGGCCTTGACCCCCTTGGACACCGACTCCCTGGTGCGCGTGCTCTCGGAACCCAAGAACGCACTGACAAAGCAGTACGCCGAGATATTTTCCATGGAGAACGCCGAGTTGGAATTCACCGACGCGGCATTGAGGGCAATTGCCGAGCGGACGCACGAGAAGGAGACCGGGGCCCGAGGCCTGCGGTCAATTATCGAAGGCGTTATGCTCGATATCATGTTCGAGCTGCCCGACCAGCCGCGCGGTTCACAGTATCTGATTACCGACGACATCGTTCACGGCCGGGAGCGATTCTTCCCACTGCCCAAGCCGAAGAACAAAAGCGCGTAGCTCCGTTCATACCTCCCGCGGTCAACCAAACTGCCCCGGCTTCGGTCCTCTTCCGAAGCCGGGCTTTCTCGTTCTTGGGCGATGCGCGAACGACATATTCACTTCGCACACTTTACCCAGACGGCGGAAAGTTTCGCGCAAAGCCGCGAAGAAGCCAAGCCGCAAAGCAGGAAGACCATAGCCGCCAGCGGAAGTTGGCGGTTGCGTTGCGAATCGGTCGCGCTGTCCAACGGGAACTGTTGCGCCGACCAACCGCCAGCTTCCGCTGGCGGCTATGGTCGAATCACTCAGCACGGGTTCGACGCACGCTTACGGGGGCGGAACCTAAGTCCCCGCCCGTAAAGCGGTTAGGATTCGCGAGAAATTCGGGAAAAATCCGGCCGCGCACCGGCTCACCTGGGGGGGATTTTCGTTGACAATCCGTTCCAACCCGATTACAATCGACCGTAGGTCCTTTGCTCTTATGGGGTTATCCATACCCGCACGGTCTGAAATTGCGATTCCGCCACAACCACTGATTAAGGCGAGAACGCGGTCTTCAACCGTGCAGCGTATACCAGTTACGTCTGGCGTTCCGGTTGGCCCGGAAGGAACTGCGGAAAGAGGCTCATTCTGTAGTACAGGCTCCGAGCGAGTCGCGTGGCGACCGCCGGAAGCTTTTGAATTGTTACCGATCAAGTCTTGCGCAAAATGGCAAGAACTTGGAAACATCCACGATGGTTCCGGCTCGTCCGGGTTAGGGAGTAATATCTGCCATGGCACGCGAGAATCAAGGTCTGCAAATCGCGTTGATCATTTTTGTCATGCTCACGATTGTGTTGGGCGTGACCACGTTCATTTTCTTCAGGCAGTATGAAGAGGCGGACGCCAAGGCCACGACCAGTCAGGACGAGGCCGACCAGAACCTGACTGCCGTTCGGACGAAGCAGGAAGAGAACAACGAGTTGAAACGGCTGATGGGCTTCGCGGCGACGGAGAACTCCGAGTCGATCCACACGAAGTTCGCCCAGGACATGCAAACCTACGCGGCCAACTTTCCCGAGGAGAACCGCTTCTACAGTCCCGTGTTGGCCTACCTGCATACCGTAATCAAGGAGAAGAACGAAACGCTGGCCGCCGAGCAGGTCGTGGTGCAGGACCTGAAGAACAACAACGAAATGCGCGAGCAGGTTAGTGCCCCGCAACTCAAGAAACGCCAGGAGGCGCTGGTCAGCGTCCAGGAAGAAGCGGCCAAGGATAAAGAGAAGTTCGACGAGAACCGCGCTCGCTTCAAGGATGACTCGCAGCAGATTGCCGCCAGCCTGCAAAAAGCCCGAGGCCAGGGAGACGCCGCGTTGGGTAAACTGCAGACCAAGTTCGAATCGCTCAGCAAGAACTTCGTGACGCTTGTCAAGCATGACGAACGGGTAACGGAAGAGCGGAACTCCCTGGTAAAGGAAACCTTCGAGGTAGCCCACGGCGAGATTCGTTGGGTCAACCAGCGCAACCAAACGGTTTGGGTCAACCTCGGTCGGGCCGACAACCTGGAGCGCCAGACGAGCTTCGCGGTCTACTCGGCCGATACCAGCGACGTCACCAAGGCCGGTAAGAAGGCCAGCATCGAAATCACCCAAGTGCTGGGCGATCACCTGGCCGAGGCGCGAATTATCGAGGACCAGATTGCCGATCCGATCATGCCGGGCGACAAGATCCACACACCCGTCTGGACTCCCGGCGCCAAGAAGCGATTCTTCCTCGTCCCCTTTATGGATATCGACGGCGATGGCCTTGGCGACCAACACATCATTCGTAACCTGATTACCATGAACGGCGGCGTGATCGACGGCGAGGTCGACGAGAAGGGCAAGCAAACCGGCAATGTTACCGCCAACACCCGATACCTGGTTCGCGGCGAAGCGCCCGACGCCAAGTCGAGTCAGGCGCTGCTCGACCGGGTATCCAAGGTGATGGGCGAAGTCCAACGCTTGCGGATCGAGCAGGTATCATTCCGCGACTTGCTCAAGCGGATGGGCTGGAAGAACCAGGCGCCGGTAATCAAGTATGGGGCGGGCGCCAATCCCAACGATTTCCGCGCCAAGGCGCCCGAAGGGGTACGCCGGGACTCCGGCGGCTCCGTCAGTGACCTGTTCAAAGAGCGTCGTCCGCCGGCCAAGAAGTCGGCTAGCAGCGCGTATTGATACGCCGATAGCCTTCTAAGTCCGTTGTCGACGACTTGGGTGCCACTGCTGGCTTGCCCAGCAGTGTTTCCGCGGGGCTTGTGCCGCACACTGCTGGACAAGCCAGCAGTGGCACCCTTTTCTAGTGACACCCGACCCTTACGGCCGGTCGGCTATCTCCAGGTCTTCCGCCGCCAGGAGTTCGTTCAGGCTGCCGCTACGGAAACCTTCCAGGTCGAGCGAAACATACTTGAAGCCGGCCGACTTCAACTCCTCGACCACCCGGCGGCGGAACTCCGCGTCGAGGAACCTGGGTAGCGCGTCGAGCGATACTTCGATTCGCGCCATCTCGCCCTTGTGGTAGCGGACCCTAAGCGGCTCGAACCCCAAGCCACGCAAGAATCGCTCCGCGCGGCCGACCATATCCAACCGCTCGGGCGTTACCCGCTCGCCATAGGCGATCCGACTGCCGAGGCAGGGCGATGCCGGCTTGTTCCAGACGGGAAGCTTCCAATGGGACGCCAGGCGGCGAATCTCCGACTTCGTCAGGCCACACTCGGCCAAAGGGCTTTGCACGGCTTGTTCTTTACCGGCTTTGAGGCCGGGTCGATGCTCGCCCTGGTCGTCCCGGTTGGCGCCGTCGACCACCACGGCGCCGAGCGGTCGGGCGATATCCTTGATCCGGCCCAATATCTCGATCCGGCAATGGTAGCAGCGATCCGAATCGTTGCGTTGATAGTCGGGATTCGATATTTCGTCGGTCTCGACGATCTGGTGGCGAATGCCTATTTCACCGGCCAACTCGACCGCTTCGACGCGTTCCTCCAGCGGCATGCTCGCGCTACAGGCCGTTACGGCCAGGGCCCGATCGCCCAGCGCCAGTTGGGCCGCCTTGGCCAATACGCTGCTGTCCACGCCGCCGGAGAACGCCACGACACAACTGTTTCGGCTGGCCAGCAATTCCAGCAAGCGATCGCGCTTGGCGGCAAGTTCGGTGGATATCTCGTTCATGGTGTTGCTACAGCGGCGGCATACTCGACGGGGTCAGAAATTGCGATTGTTGAACGGAGTTATCAGTTGTTAGTTGTCAGTCTTAAGTAGTTGATAGTTGATAGTCAGAAGTTGGAAACGCCGGACATCGCGAGTTCCCGGACTGATAACTGGCAACTGATGACTGATGACTGATGACTGATGACTGATGACTGATGATTGATGACTGGCAAGAACGAAAAAAGGCCCTCTACCGCGATGCCGTGGCGATGCGTTTTTGGGAACCCGTCATTTCCAAGGGGGCGACCTGGGCGTCGGGTTGTGTGATCCGTTGCCGGTCCGTCGAAACGAACCGGTCAGCGGCTATACACGCGGCCGTCGCCGGTTAAGCAGGCACCCAACGGGTAACTTATCGGCTCGCCAAAAATTTACAGCGCAGCACGAGCATGGTAGAGGACCATGTTCGTCAACCAGCGTAGGCGTCGCCGAAGCGACACCGCCGATGACTGACGACACAAGCATCCTACCAATATCTCGGCCCAAAAGCAAGCAGTAATTTGGCCATCCTCGCGGACCGGGGCAAGTATGACGAAGAAAGGTTCCGTAAGAATTCTCGCGGTTCTGACGAGACACGCGGGTGGCTAGTGGTCTGTCCATGTTGACATTACTAGTAGCTGAACTTGCAAAAGTTCAGATTAGCGTCCGACGGGCTGAATTCTTGCGAATCCAGCTACTGGTAAACTCAAAGTGGACAGACTACTAGTCTTGCGAGGCGGCCCGGTTGCGCCACGGCCATCGGGGCGGCCAGAAGATCAGGGTGGCAAGGACCACCGCTCCAAACAGGCAGTAGCCGACCGTGAACACCCAAGGCGGGGCATCGTAGAAGAGCAGGCGATGGGCCCAATAGGCGATGAACGAGCCGGGATAGGCCACTTCGCCCGCCCCCCTGCGCAACCAGTTCTCCAGGATCGTCAACGGGCAGATCACGCCGCAAAGCGCCTGCGCCACGACGATACCGATGGCCGCCAGATGGGCGACGCGAAAGCGGAAGTTGCCAGTCCAGCCCCAATTCAGCACGGCGCCCAGCAGAATGGCCACCAGACCGAACACCACGAACGCAACAAAACCCGCATGCGCCACAACCACCGCGTCGGCAAGTAGACGATAGATCAGCATGTTGCTTTCGGGTAATCAGTGCGCGGATCACGGCAAGTCCCCTCTCCCAAAGGGAGAGGGGAGAATTACGCTGCCATTAAGAGATACCAAATCGGGCCGGTTTATTCCCGAATTGGTGAACCCGGCTCATTTCTTCGACGCTTCGTCCAGCGTGGCGTTGAAGATCTCGCGCAAATCAACGGCCGACTTCAGGCTCTTCGTGGCGTGCCGCGAGCGGTGCTTCTTCTGTAGGTCGAGATTGTAGATCATCAGGTATTCGTGATAGAGCCCGGCTGCCGCCACGATCTCTCCGTTCGGGTTCAGAATGTAGCTGTCGCCGTAACCGTAGCTGCAGCCGCCGCGCCCCAGGCCCTCGACCTCCCTTTTGGAATCGACCGTGTTGCCGCGAACGAAATATACGCCGTTCTCAACCGCTCGGGCGACGTGATCGTTCCTTACCATCTGGTAGTGTTTGACCGGTCGCGAGATGAAATTGTAATGCGGCGCGAAGATCAACTGGGCGCCCTTCAGCGCGAGTATCCTGACCGGCTCGATGTATCCGCCGTCGGCGCAAATCACCACGCCGAATTTCAGTCCATGTTTCTCGAATACCGGAAACTCCCTGCCCGGCGTGAAGAAGTGGAAGCAGGGCATGGCCTTGCTGTAGCGGCCCAGCAGTTTGCCCTTCTCGACCACCACGACCGTGTTGTAGAGCTTGTCGTCTCTGAGTTCGTTGAACCCGACCATAAAGAGGCTCTCGAACCGGGCCGTCTCCCGAAGCAGCTTCTTAATCCGCGGCGAGTCGATCTCAAAACAGTTCGCCCGGGTTCCCTCCTCGCTGGCAAAATAGCCCGTCAAAAGCGATTCCGGAAACGAGACGATATCCAGCTTCGCCTCGGCGGCCAATTCCAAACCCTTTAGGACGGTCTTCAGGCTGCCCTCAAAATCACCCTGCTTACACTCGCACTGGTAGTGACCAATCCGAACGTACCTCCGCGCGGCCGCCTTGCCGGCGTCGGGAATCAAGCCAGCCAAAATCGTAACCGCCAGCGCAACAACAGCAAGATGTCTCATCATGAATCCTCCAAAGGTTAGTACGGTCGAGGGTCATTCAATGGCTGACGAAAATAGACATGATTTACAGGATTAACAAGATTGATTTCTTCTCATTTCTCTTCATCTTGTCAATCCTGTAAATCCTGTCTATCTTCTGCCATCTGGTCAACTTTGTTCAACATGCTTTCGGAACTTCCTCTTCACATCGACCGACTCGCCGAAGTTGATCAGCAATCCATCGTCGACACCCGTCGCCGTGAGATAGTTGACAAGCTGGACCTCATGCTCTTTGGCCAGTTTCCTGACGGCTTTCATTTCGATAATCACCCGGCCGGCGACAAGTAGATCGGCGTAGAAATCGCCAACCACTTGACCGTGATAATGAACGGGAACCTCACACTGCTGTTCGACAACCAGCCCCGCCGCTTCAAGCTCGATCTTCAGCGAATTCTCGTAGACCTTCTCCAAAAAACCCGGCCCGAGTTCGTTATGAACTCGGTAAGCACAACCGATAATGCGTTCAGTAAGCTTGTTGATGTCCATCTCTCTTCGTGGGCAAGGCGGAATCTGGCTGACGGAAAACTAGACATGATTTACAGGATTCACAAGATTTATTTCTTTCCGTCCCTTTATCCTGTAAATCTTGTAAATCCTGTCTATTTCTCTTTGCCGTCCCATGAATCGTGTCGCTTTCATCTCGTCTGACTTGGATCATTTCCGTGGGCAGGTTAGCTCTCAATCGCCTGGGGCAGGAAGCGGATCAGGTCGCTTGCTATTAGGGAGACCTGGCCCAACTCGGCGGCTGCCAGGTCGCCGGCCAGGCCGTGCAGGTGGACTCCCAGCCGGGCGGCGTCGGCCGGCGCCAGCCCTTGGCAGACCAGCGCGGTAATCAGCCCGGTCAGCACGTCGCCCGAGCCGCCGGTAGCCATGCCCGGGTTGCCGGTCGTGTTGATCCAGGTGGAATCGCCGTCGGTTACAACGGTCCGATGCCCCTTGAGCACGACGACCGCGTCCGACCTTCCAGCCAGTTCCATCGCCATCGCGCGGCGCTGGTCGGTCGGCACCGTTTCAGCGCCGACCAGCCGAGCGAACTCACCCGGATGCGGAGTGAGGATACGTGGCCCGGCGTGCTTCCGGAGCAGTTCCGGCCGGGCGGCCAGTGCGTTCAGGGCATCGGCATCGACGATCATCGGCTTGGCGATATTTTGGTATAGCCGGCCGACCAATTCGTTCAACTCGTCGGATCGGCCCATGCCCGGCCCACAGGCAACGGCAGTGGCCGACTCGCACAATTCGGTGATCGGCTGCCTGGCGGCCGCCGCGATTCGACCGTCATCGTCGGCGGGCAAGGCGCTGGTCATGTAAGAGGGCTCGAAGCCGGCCGCCGTGTCCTGACAGACCTCGGGCACGGCCAGTCGGACGAGGCCCGCCCCGCCCCTCAGCGCGGCCATTCCGGCCAGGGCGACGGCCCCGACCATCCCTCGCGATCCGCCCACGATCAGCGCCGAACCGAAGCTGCCCTTGTGCGCCTCGGCATCGCGACTGGGAAGCCGCGGCAGCTCGTCCGATGGTTGGTAGGTTGGGTATGTCATTCAGTCTTGCGATATCGGGCCACATTCTTGGCGATCAGCCCGGCGACGTATCCACCCTTGAAGCCGGCGTCGATGTTGACGACGGTAACGTTCGACGCACAACTGTTAAGCATCCCCAGCAAGGCTGCCACGCCGCCGAAGCTGGCCCCGTAGCCCACGCTGGTCGGCACGGCCAGTACCGGACAGGCGACGTGCCCACCCACCACGCTCGGCAACGCGCCCTCCATGCCGGCCACCACCACCACGGCGTCGGCCCCGCGAAGCTGAGGCAAATTGGCGGTCAGCCGGTGCGGGCCGGCCACGCCGACATCCAGGATCGTGTTCACCCGGGCGCCGGTCCAAAGCGCCGTTTCGCGAGCTTCCTCGGCCACGGGCAGATCGCTGGTGCCGGCCGTTACGATGGTTACCCGACCGGCAGCGTCGTCGGCCGGCTTATCGGTCGCCAGCGGGACGCGGAAAGTCCGGCCCACCGGGTTGTAGACGCCCTGGGAGAACCTGCGCTGCAACTCGGCGGCCTGCTCGGCCGTCATCCGCGTGGCCAGCACTTCCAGGCCGTGCTCGATCTGGGCCTTGAAGATATTCTCGATGGCCTCGACCGTCTTGCCTTGCGCGAAGACAACCTCCGGGAAGCCGCAACGCCGCGAGCGATCCAGATCGACCTGCGCTTCGCCCACGTCGCAAATACCGTGCGTGCCGATCTCTCCCAGAAAATCCCCGGCCGACAACTCCCCCGCCACCAGCCGCTGTGCCAGACTCTTTAGTTCATTAGTATCCATACCCCCTATGATAACCGAACCACGGCCCAGATCAAACCGTCGCCCGCGTTGCGTTTGGCGGGAGTTTCGGCGAAGATGAAGGTTATACCAGGCAGAAGGGTAGAAAACGGGTCAGGCATGGAGCAAACTCAATGGATCATTTCCAATCGCGGCGCGACAAGCTGTGTCGGGCGGTCAAGCGGATGGGTGCCGACGCCTTGCTGGTGACCAATTTCACGAACGTCACCTATCTGAGCGGCTTTAGCGGCGACGACAGCTACCTGCTGATCGGCCGGGAGGGGGCGGTCATGTTGAGCGACCCCCGCTACACCACCCAATTGGGCGAGGAGTGCCCTGGCCTCGATCTGGAAATTCGACCGCCCGGCACCTCGATGCTTGCCACCATCGCCAAACGGATTGGCTCCGCCCGGATCGGCAAGCTGGCAATCGAGGGCGATTCGATGACCGTCTCCTTGCGGGATCGAATAGCCGAGGAGCTGCCGAAGACGGCGGTTGTGGCCTCTTCCGGCTTGGTCGAGAAGTTGCGGCAGATCAAGGACAAGGAAGAAATCGAGCGGATTTGCCAGGCGGTACGTTACGCGGAGAAGGCTTTTGCGGTAATTCGCGCCAGTTTGATGCCCGACATGACCGAAAAAGAGGTATCCGACCAACTCGCCAACCAGTTACGGATGTTTGGGGCGGCCGGGTGCAGTTTTCCCAGCGTCGTGGCTTCAGGACCCCGGGCGGCGTTACCCCACGCAACGGTGACCGATCAGCGGATCGGCTCGAGCGATTTTGTGCTAATCGACTGGGGGGCCGACGAGGGCCTCTACAAGAGCGACTTGACGCGGGTATTGGTGACGGGTAAAATCTTGCCCAAACTCAAACGTATATACGAGGTTGTGTTAAGGGCCCAACGCGAGGCGATCGGTGCCGTCCGGCCCGGCGCACTAGCCCACGACGTGGACTGCGTCGCCCGAACAATCATTTCCGACGCTGGCTTCGGCCGCAATTTTGGGCACGGCTTGGGGCATGGTCTGGGGCTGAACGTACACGAGTCGCCCCGCTTGGGCACCGACAGCAAGGTGCTGCTGAAGCCGGGTATGGTGGTGACGGTTGAGCCCGGCATTTATCTGCCAGGTTGGGGTGGCGTTCGCATCGAAGACGATGTGCTGGTCACCCGAACCGGACACCGGATACTCTCTAACGTCCCCAAAGATTTTGATGAAGTTATCGTCCACTAACCCTACTCCGGTAGGCGGCGGTATAGGGAGTCTCGTGAAGTTATCGTCGACTGTCCCACCCCTGGCGGGGTAGCGGAGCGTCGACCGACTGAATCGTTGATCTGGAGATTAGGCATGGCCGCATCCGCGTCGCCCCAAGATATCTTCGACGTGCGGAAGATCCGCCGACTCGTCGAGTTGATGAAGGAACACGACCTAAGCGAGATCGACTTGCGACAGGGCGAAACGCGGATTCAACTCCGCCGCGGTGCCGACCCCGTTCCGGCTGAGCCGGTTGCTCAGCCGGCCGTCGCCCCCGCCCCCGCTGCCGCGGCCCCGCCGGCCAAAGCGCCCGCTGCCGCCGAAGACGACTTCCTGCTGATCAAGAGCCCCATAGTGGGCACCTTCTACACGGCATCCGACCCAGACTCGCCACCCTACGTGAAGGTGGGCGACCACGTGGGACCCGATACGACGGTCTGCATCGTGGAAGCGATGAAGGTCTTCAACGAGATACCGGCCGAAATCTCCGGAAAAGTCGTCGCCATGCTGATTCAGAACGGCGATCCGGTCGAATTCGGCCAACCGTTGTTCAAGGTCGACCCAAGGCAGTAAATCGGAAGTCGGAAGGCAAACGCTCAATGCCGGAGGGGGGCGGCTGATGACGATTTGGAATCCAATTAGGACGCGCACAAAAACAGCTAAGAACGTGTACGGAAACAACTCCCGCAATTTGCCCCGGTGTTCCAAGGGTCTCGCGGAAGGAAACGGGTGTTGGACGGGAAATTCACCATGAAGCCAACTGTTTTCCAGGAACACTAATCGACACTAATAGAGACACTTGGCGAAGATCAGTGTTCCCCCGTTGTCTCGGCACTCTGAAGAATCTGGCCAAGTTATTCCGATGCGAAATTCAAGAGCCACTTTCGAGAATTCATCCTGTCAATCTTGTTAATCCTGTCTACTGGTTTCCGTGGTTGATTCCGACATCTAATTGCCGACCTCCGACTTTATTATGTTTCAACGAATTCTGGTAGCCAATCGTGGCGAGATCGCCTTGCGGATATTCCGCGCTTGTCGCGAGTTGGGCGTCGAAACCGTGGCCATCTTCAGCGAAGCCGACCGCGGGGCCGCCTATCTGGACATGGCCGACGAGGCGTATTGCATCGGGCTGCCCCGAGCGGCCGATAGCTATCTGAAGATCGATCGCGTGATCAGCGCGGCCGAGATCGGCAACGTCCAGGCAATTCACCCCGGCTATGGTTTTCTGGCCGAGAACGCCCATTTTGCCGAGGTCTGCCGCAGTTGCAACATCGAGTTCATCGGTCCAAGCCACGAAGCAATGGCGCTGGTGGGCGACAAGAACTCAGCCCGAAGCCTCGCCCGAGAGGCCGGCGTGCCGACCGTACCCGGCAGCGACGGATTGGTGGCCAACGAGGCCGAAGCGATGGAGATCGCCCACGGCATCGGCTTTCCCGTCTTGATCAAGGCGTCGGCGGGCGGCGGTGGCCGGGGGATGCGCGTGGCCTCGAACGATCTGGCCTTGAAGTCGGCCTTGCAGCAGGCGCAGGCCGAGGCGATGGCCGCTTTCGGAAACGGCGACCTCTACCTGGAGAAGTACATCGAGCATCCCCGGCACGTTGAAGTGCAAGTGCTGGCCGACCTGCACGGCAACGTGGTACACCTCTGGGAGCGCGACTGCACCATGCAGCGACGCCACCAGAAGCTGATCGAGGAGAGCCCCGCCCCGCAACTGCCCGAAGAATCTCGCACGGCAATGTGCGAGGCGGCCGTCCGGCTGGTCAAGGCGGCCGACTACACGAACGCGGGCACGATCGAGTTCATCGTCGATCGGGACGGCAACTTTTTCTTCATCGAGCTGAACGCCCGAATCCAGGTCGAGCATCCGGTCACCGAGATGATAACCGGCATCGACCTGATCAAGGCCCAAATCCGCGTGGCCGCCGGCGAGCCGTTGCCCTGGCAACAGGAAGAGATCAAGTCCCGCGGCACGGCCCTGGAATGCCGCATCAACGCCGAAGACACCGAGCACGGGTTCCGGCCCTGCCCGGGCAAGATCGAGCGGCTGATCGCGCCCGGCGGACTGGGTGTTCGGTTCGACTCGCACGTACACAGCGGCTACACCGTCTCGCCGTATTACGACTCGATGATCGGCAAGCTGATCGTTCATCAGCCGAGCCGGGCCGAAGCCATCGACTGCATGAAACGGGCCCTATTCGAACTGCGTGTCGACGGCCTAAAAACCACCAAGCCGCTGCTGGAGAAGATCCTCAACCATTCCGCCTTCAACGAAGGCCAGGTCGACACCACCTTCATCGAGCGCACGTGGCCCAGCTAGCAGCTATTGGCCTACTAGGAAAGCAACGGTTAGCCCGGTCGCCTGCGACCGGTAGATGGAGCGGCTTTCGCCACTTCTCCCGTCGCAGGCGACGGGGCTAACACGAGACCTAAACGCCCCCCGCTGACAGGCCGGATGAACACCCGCCTTTTCAACCTGCCGTAATCGGATAGAATGACTGGTTCGTTTATGTTCGCGGGAATCGAGATAAGAGTCAATCGGAGAGACACATGAACAGCACGCTTTCCAGGCCGCCTCAGGCCCATTCGAATATTCGCAAAGTAGCCATTTTGTTTGCCGGCGGGCCGGCCCCGGCGGCAAACGCGGTGATTTCGACCGCAGCCGTCTCGTTCCTGCGGAACAACATCGAAGTACTGGGCATGATGCACGGGTATTCGCACCTGATGGAGTTCTCGCCCGACAACCCGATGCAGGAAGGCCGCGATTATATCAAGATTACGCATAACACGCTGAAGCGGACCCGCAACAGCCAGGGCATCATCATCGGCACCGCCCGGGCTAACCCCGGCAAGCAGGTTTCCGACCCGGCCCACCTGAAGGATCCCGAGCGGACGGCGCCCTTGAAGACGGTTTACGAGGCAATGACTTCGCTGGGCGTGGATGCCCTGATCTCGATCGGCGGCGACGACACGCTGAAGACGGCCAACAAGTTCAAGCTCTACCAGGAGCATTTGCCCGAGGGCAGCCATCGCATCCCGGTGGTCCACTTGCCCAAGACAATCGACAACGATTACATGGGGATCGACTTCACCTTCGGTTACTTCACGGCCGTGGAGACATTGGCTACCGAGATTCGCAACCTGCTGGCGGACGGCGAGGCAGCGCGAGCCTACTTCATCGCCGAATGCATGGGCCGCAGCGCCGGCTGGTTGGCCTATGGGGCGGCCATCGCCGGCGAGGCTAGCCTGGTAATAAGCGTGGAAGACATAATCGGCAAGTACGCGGTCGAGGAGGAGATCAAGGACATCGATACGGGCGAACCGATCATCGATGCCGAGACCGGCAAGCCGCAGACCCGTAAGGCCATGAACATGGACGAGGTCGTCGGCCGGATCGTCTCGATGATGCGGCTTCGGGAAGAGGCCGAGGGCAAGCAGTACGGCGTAATCGTGATGGCCGAGGGTCTGGCCGAATTCCTGCCTTACGAGCAGATTCGCGGCATCCCTCGCGACGAGCACGGTCACATCGCCATTTCCAAGCTGAATCTCAGCCGGCTCTTCTCCGAATTGGTCGCGGACGAGTATACCAGGCAAACCGGCGGCAAACGCAAGGTCGTCGGCCTGCAACTCGGCTACGAATGCCGCTGCGCCCGACCGCAGGCTTTCGACGTGATGTTGGGTAGCCAGCTTGGCGTGGGCTCGTACCGGGCACTGGTCGAGAAGCGGCTGGACGGCGTGATGGTGTCGGTCTCCGGCCAGTTGGAACTGAACTACGTGCCGTTCGAGAAGCTGGTCGATCCGGACACGCTGGTAACGGTCGTCCGTTACATCAAGCCCGATTCCGATTTCCACAGTCTGGCCCGATTCCTGGAAACCTACGTCAACGACTAAGCCGTATTTCTCACCAACATCGTCACGAGAGGTCGTAAGTTCTGTCGTGGCAAGG
>CAZDHN010000049.1:0-16455 GCA_964505115.1 uncultured Planctomycetaceae bacterium | reverse complement strand
CGGGCCAAGGTGTTCGCCTCGATGGGACCCAGCGGCGTTATGCTGATGATGGGTGAAGTGAGCGAAGAGGAACTCCAAGACGCCTTCGCCGAGCAAGCCCGGGCGCTGGCCGACGGCGGCGCCGACGCAATCGTAATCGAAACCATGACCGACCCGACCGAGGCCATCGTGGCCGTAACCGCCGCGCGCCAAACCGGCCTGCCCGTGGTCGCTTGCATGACCTTCGACTCGGGTGTCGACAAGGATCGCACCATGATGGGCACCACGGCCGAGCAGGCGGCCGAAGCGCTTTCGGACGCCGGGGCCGATTGCGTGGGCGCCAATTGCGGGCAGGGTATCGAGGGGTTCGCGGCACTTTGCCGACGGCTGCACGCCGCAACCGATCGACCCATCTGGATCAAGGCCAACGCCGGCCTGCCCGAGCTGGTCGACGGCCGCACCGTCTACACGCAAACCGCCGAGCAGTTTGCCGCCCACGTGCCCGAACTGGTCGAAGCGGGCGCCAGCTTCATTGGCGGCTGCTGCGGCACGTCGCCCAGAGTCATCAAGGCGGTTTGCGAAGCGCTGAAGAAGCTGTGAGCAGTGAGCTGTGAGCAGTGAGCTATGAGACGTGACTGACAACTGACAACTGATGACTAATGACTAGGAAGATGAATTCACGCGAACGCATGCTGTGTACCCTGAACCATCGCGAACCGGATCGGGTGCCGATCGATCTGGGGGCGACGCAGGTTTCGTCTATTCACGTCAGCGCGCATCGGGCGCTCTGCGAACACCTCGGTATCGATCCCGAACCGGTCGTCATGGCCGACATCGTGCAACAGGTGGTCACGCCATGCGACGCGCTTCTGGACCGGCTGGAAATCGACACCCGCGGCCTCTTTCCCGGCTGTAGCCACAATCGCGGGTTCGAGGATACGCAAGACAAGGGCGACTGTTACGAGCACGTCGACGAATGGGACTTCACGCAGCGCATCAAGAAAGACGGCGGGTTCTGGTGGTCGCAGGTTGGCGCTCCGCTGGACGGCATGGAGGTCGACCCCGACGCGCTGGCCGCCTACCGCTGGCCCAACGCGGCCGATCCAACCCGACTCGCCGGACTCCGCCAGCAGGCCGAAGCTTACCGCAGGCAGGGCAAGATCGTCGTCTGCAAGGGGCTGGCGGCCGGCATGTTGGAGATGGGCCAACGGATCCGCGGCATGTCGAACTTCCTCTGCGATCTGCTGGCCGATCCAAAGACGGCCGAGACGATTCTCGATCGGGTGCTGGAGCTAAAGAAACAGTTTTGGGCAATGCTGCTGGACGAGATCGGCGACTTGGTCGACATCGTGGCCGAGGCCGACGATTACGGCACCCAGCAGAGCCAGTTGATTTCCTTGGATACGTTCAAGTCGCTGATGGAACCGCGGCTGCGGGAGTTGATCGGATTCATCAAGCAGAAGCACGCCCAGCGGCGGCCGGCGGACGAGCCGGGCTTCGTCTTCTTTCATTCCTGCGGCAACGTGCGACCCTATCTGCCCGACTTCATCGACATGGGCATCGACATTCTCAACCCGGTCCACATCAGCGCGTCGGGCATGGAGCCGGAGGCGCTGAAGAAGGAATACGGCCGCGACATCGTCTTCTGGGGCGGCGGCGGCGAGACGCAGCACGTCCTGCCGACCGGCACGCCGGACGAAGTTCGCCGCGACGTGCGACGCAACGTCGAGGCTCTAATGCCCGGCGGCGGATACGTCTTCGGCACCGTCCACAATATCCAGGCCGAAGTGCCGCCCGAGAACCTCATGGCGATGTGGGAAGCGTTCCGCGAGGCGGGAGTATATTAGGGACGAGGGATTAGGGACGAGGGATTAGGGACGAGGGATTAGGGACGAGTGCCGTGCGGGTGCCACTGGCGTCTCGCCAGTGCTGCTTTGGCCCGAAGCTTGTTAGTTGGTGTTCCCACAGCCCGCCACACGTCTATCGATTGTTGGCCGCACAAGCGGAAACCGGTATAGACGCACAACGATCTCTGGGAACAACAACGAGCAAGCCCCGGGTGTGTATTACACTGGCGAGACGCCAGTGGCACCCAACGTCGTGGCTGATACATATCACTAGCGATAGACCGTTCTACTCGGCCCTGCTTTCCCGGTCTTCCCGCGGCTGAAGCTTGAGGCTGCGGATGCTGGGCGGCGCGCCCTTGGCCGCGCGGCTTAGCTCTAGTTGATACCGCCATTGCCGACCCTTGGGTATCGAGACTTTCACGCAACTGGGGCCGTTGTAGATTTCGCGCCATCCGCGGTCGGCATCCGGCCGGCCATCGCCATCGCGGTCGATCTCGATCAACAGGCGAGCCCGCTTCCCGCCGAAGGTGTACGTCTCCGTATCGGCTTCCGCCGACTTCTTCTTCGTGGCGAAGTAGGTGGCGGCGACGAAGGTGCCGTCAACCCGGCGTTTGATGTCCCCATAACCGGTGTCGGTGCCCGGGCGCATCTCGCCGTGCAGCAGTTCGGGGCCGTTCCACGTCTTGCCGTTGTCGTCCGAGAAGTAGACAACCGGTTTGCGGGTATAGCCGCCGCCGTTGCTGTGCAAGCCGAAGCCCCACAGCCGGCCTTCGCCCTTGGCATAATCTAGCGAGGGCTGCCACTGGAAGATCGGGTTGCTTTCCTTATACAGACGCGCTCGCTGCCAAAGCCCGTTGGGAATACCTCCGTCGACCTGCTTGGCAATGTCGACCAGCGGCCCGAAGGAAGCGCCCATGTCGGTACTAACAGTTTGCCAGGTGTGGCAGCCGCCGCTTGCGCTGGGTTCGGCGTCGCGGAGCACGGCAACGATCGTGCGGTTGCCCACGTACTCGATGGCCGGCTCGAAGGTGGCCTTGCTACCCCGATTTCGCATGTCGCCGAGCGGCCCCAGCCAGCTCAGGAAGCGGTAGCTCTTGCCGTTGTCGGTTGAGCGGGCGAGAAACGTGCCCGACAAGTGGCTACGGTGCTTGCCTCCGCGGTTCCAGTACTGGAAAGCCATGTAGACGTGCCCGGGGTTTTCCGGGTCGATGAACCAGTCTTCGGTGCCGATCGCCAGGTTGCCCGGCACATCGGGCATGTCCTTCAGCTCGATCCGCTCGATGTCGACGGCCCACGTCTTCCCGTCGTCGGTGCTGCGGAGTTGCTTGGTGCCCGAGGTGGACCAGATGCGCCAGAACTGGAGGATCAAATCGCCGTTGGGCATTCGGTAGAGGCCGGGTTCGCTGTGCGTGTGGCCGTCTTCGTAGGGCAGCCCTTCGATGGGCGTGCCGTCGAACCAGCGGTTGAGTTTGCTCCAGGCGCGGCCCTCGTCGCTGGAGGTAAGCAGGTGGATGGCGTCTCGCTTGCCAATCTGAATATGGTTGATGCCCGAGCGGATGGCCATGATCCAGCGATTCTTGTCGAGAATGGCGATCATGCAACGGCCGTACCAGTCGTGCGGTATCCCCTCGGCATCGACGAACGGTGTTTCCGAACCGTCGACGACGACCTCGATCGTTTTGTTGTCGAACAGATCGATTTGGGCGTCGACCTCGACCGTTACCGACGTTGGCAGAGCCTGGCCCCGCTGCCACTTGCTTGTCCATCGTCCTTCGGGCGCGTCCTTCAGAACGAGCGCGTCGGCGGCAACCGCCACATTCTCCGACGTTGCCGTGGCCTGCCGCCACTCGGCGGACGATTCGATCGACAAGACCCCGTCACCACCAATCGCACGGTTCATTGCCGATGCAAAGAAAACGGCGGTCAGTACGCTAACGATCTTCGCGGCAAGTCTCATGGCGTGGAACTCCTGATAGACATTTCTCGTTTGGGTTGCCCCCGGAACCGCTCCAGGGTCGTGACGGTGACCATTGTAGCAGCGCCCCTGGCCCCAGTCTAGCGAGTGAGATTTATTGGGACTTAGCCGATGTTCTCTGGCAGTCCGTCACGGCCAACGTGATGGGCGCCACTACTGGCTTGGCCAGCAGTGCGAAATACATCCGATGCAAGGACACTGCTGGGCAAGCCAGCAGTGGCACCCGGGCGGGCCGCGTTAGGACTCGACGCTTGCCATTTTCGGCGCGGCGATGTGGGGCGCGGGGGTCGGTTCGGGCTGAACCGGGCGGGGTGTTGTGTACTGGCAGAGAGTCGCCTTGCTGGGGGCTGTCCAGGCGAGGTTCTTCTCGTAGTAAGTCGGCGGTTCGTAGGTCCAACCGGCGGCCAGCCGGCGCTCTTCGCGACGGATCGTGAACCGGGCCACCCGCCCGCCAACCTCGCCGTAGAAACGCGCCTTCCATCCGAACTCGCTGTAAAGGTCCTTCAAAATGGCCGACATCTTCGCCCGCATCACCGGGTCCTTGCGGTAGTAGTGCTTCGCCCCGGCGATCAGGGCGGTATAGGTGCTCGGATACGCGGCGACCTCCTGGGCGAAGCGGCGCCGGATCCGCGCGTCGGGATGATTCTTGTATCGCTTCCAGCCGGCCAGCGTGGTTTGCACGATTCGCACCACGCTCGGACCGTTGACCGCGAAATCCCGATCGAACGCCCTAATCATAAACTCGGCCGTGTCCTCGTCGGTCAGGTGCGGATGACGATAGTTGAGCATCGCCTGGCCGTGGATGTCGGCCTGGTCGTACTCGCTCTCGTCCTTCATCACGCCCTTGGCTGTAAGCTCGGCATGTAGCGGGGTGCCGGGTATCGGCGTGTAGAGCATGAATTGGTGGAAAACCGTGTTGTAGCTGACGGCGTAATCGATCACTCGGTCGATATTCTCGGGCGTGTGGTCTTCCAGGCCGATGATCGTCGAACCCAAGACGCGAGTTCCGTGCGATTGCAACTCGCGGACCATGGCGTGCGTGTCGATATCGCGCAGCTTGGTGTACTGGCTGTTCTCGCCTTCCAGGCCCATCCACACCCAGGCTACCCCCAAGCGAACGAGTTGGTCGATGGTGTAAGTCTTCAGCACGTTGGCCGAACTGAAGACGTAGAGTGCCCAGGCCTTGTCGTGCTTCTCCATCAATTCCAGCAGCCGCAGCGCCCGTTTGCGGTGCAGCAGAAAGTTCTCGTCCATCACGAAGAAGGAATTCACCTTGAGCGTCTTTTCGAACTCGCACATAACGTCGAACAGTTCGTCGCCCGTGGAATAGAAGTTGATGAACTTCCCCTTGCCGCCAAACATGGCCGACGTCGAGCAGAAGTTGCATCCCAAGGGGCATCCGACCGAGGGGATCAGCGCGGCGGCAACGTCGCCGGGCTTCTCGCTGCAAGTAACGCCCGCATTGCGGGTGCCGATGCCGGAAAGTGTCAGCGGATGACGCAACGGCCGGTCGGTCTCTTCACCCAGGAAGCCGCGGAACCAGCGCACGCCCTCGCCCTTGACGATATGATCGGCGTCGATCCGCTCGTGCAGGTCGGGAATGTTGGCGATATGGCCGCCCACTACGATTGTTGCCTCGGGCAGATACCGCCGAACCAACTCGCACATCTTCTTCACTTTATGGATATTGGGCGTGATGCCGCTGATGCCCACAATATCGTACTGGTTGTTGCGAATCTCTTCGATGAACCGATCCAGCAACGGGAAGTCGAGCAGAATGCAGGGAGCTTCGATGTTCGACTGGATCATCATGATGCCCCAACTGCGATGGAACATCCTCAGCGAGAACGGGCCCTGCGTGCGAGTCACCTGATTATGGTACAACTCCATCGGATTCATCGCCCGGCTGTACTCGTCGTCCCGGGCGTACGGCCCGAACACGCCGCTAAGCAGCACTTTGGCCTTGGAACCCAGTCGATGCACCGGTTGGGGCTTCTCCGATTGAACGTTAACGTCCATCCGGCTGGCGATGGTCTTCATGGCTCGTCTCCTTCTTCGTTGTCAACAGCAGTACTCTCCGGCCTCGATTCGAGTCGGCCGGAGAAGCCGAATTGCCTTCAACTCCGCAATCCAACTACTGATAATTATACGGCTCGTCGCGAAGGATGACTGGGCCATCGTGTATACGTAACGTAATAGACGCGTAAAAGTTCCGTGCGCGCCTGTCGAGCGAGGTGAACGGGACGGATTTCGCCCGCCTCGGGCGGCCGTTGACTGGCACCGGTCGCGGGGGGAAACGGCCTCGACAGGGCTCGAACCTTTCGGTGAATTCGGGTATCCTTGAGATTTGATGCGTGATTGCGGGGTGCCACTGCTGGCTTGTCCAGCAGTGTCTTCACGGCGATTCTGCCGCGCACTGCTGGACAAGCCAGCAGTGGCACCCATCACCGTGGTCTTGACAGAACACTCCAAACGAAGCTCGCTTGATCGAGGACCGGACGAAGATGTCTCCACGCCGCTCGTTGAAACAGCCGATTACGCTGGGCGTCGTAATGATGCTGCTGCTGGTCGTGCTCACGGTCGTTTGGGTGCTTCTGGCCGTCTATGCGGCACTTTCCGACACCGAATCGGCCCAACTCTACTGGACGCTGCTGCCCATCGGCACCACGTTCATCGTCCTGCTGCTGGTCGGCGTTATCTGGTATCTGGTGCTCTCGATCAAAGCGATCAACCTAACCCGGCGGCAATCGAACTTCATCGACAGCGTAACGCACGAACTCAAGTCGCCGATCGCCTCGATGAAACTCTACCTGCAAACGCTTAACCGGCGGGAAGTAAGTCGAGAGGAGCAGACCGGCTTCTACAAATTCATGCTGGAAGACCTCGAGCGATTGGACCACCTGATCAACCAGATGCTCGACGCCGGACTGCTGGAATCGCCGGAGGACATCGACGGCGACATGGAGGACATTGACCTGGCGGCCCTGTTGGCGCAGTGCGCCGACGCGGTCTGCCTGCTATATCGAGTACCCCGAGAAACGGTCGACCTGGATGCCCAGCCGTGCATTGTTCGGGCGCGGCAGGTAGACTTGGACATGATCTTCCGCAACCTCTTGGATAACGCGGTCAAGTATGCCGGCAGCGAGCCGCGGGTGGAAGTTACCGTGCGGCCGGAACCGAACGGATTCACCGTCACTCGCATTTCCGATAACGGCCGCGGTATTCCGACAAAGTTCCGCCGCAAGGTGTTCGCTCGGTTCGTGCGGCTGGGGCTCGAACTCGAACGCGAGAAGCCCGGCACGGGGCTGGGGCTGTATATCGTTCGCACGCTGGTCAGGCGGCTTCACGGCCGCGTGCTGGTACACGATCGCGAGGAAGGGCCGGGCACCGTGTTTGAAGTGCGCTTGCCCGGCGGGCCGATCGCCGATCAAGAAATTGAAGCGTGACCATCATGGCAAAAAAGAAACACATCCTGCTGATTGAAGACGAGGAGCACTTGGCCACCGGCATCAAGTACAACTTGGAGGCCGAGGGCTACCGCGTGACCGCCGTGGGCGACGGGCCGGCCGCGCTTGCGACGGTCGAAGAGAACCCCGACGGCGTCGATCTGGTGGTTCTCGACCTGATGCTGCCCGGCATGAGCGGATACGCCGTTTGCGAAGCGCTGCGAGCCGCCGAGCGGCACATGCCGGTTCTGATTCTCAGCGCCCGCTCGCTGTCGGAAGACCGCACGCGCGGGTTCGACGTGGGCGCCAACCAGTACCTTACCAAGCCGTTCGACCTGGACGAGTTCCTCAGCCGGATCAAGAACCTGCTGAGCCTTTCCTTGCGCCCGGCGGACCCGAACTCGCGACAAACCGACTCGATCAAATCGTTCGAATTCGGCGAGGCCAAGATCGACTTCGACACCTTCGAGGTAACCGTGGCCGGCGAGCCGGTCCGGATGACGCAATTGGAGATGAAACTGCTGCGGTATTTCGTGGAGAACGCGGGCCGAGTCATCTCGCGCTACGAACTGCTGGAAAACGTTTGGAACATGCGCGGCGAGCTGAACACGCGGGCACCGGATCAGTTCATCCGCCGATTGCGAAAGACATTCGAGCCCGACCCGGCCGAACCCCGATATTTCCTCACCCTCCGCGACGCCGGCTATCGCTTCGTCGCCCAGGGAGATGAGGGCTAGCATTTTCCCCGATGGAATTACTACATCAATGCCCGTACTGAAACTGATTGCCTGCGAAATCCTTTACCGCGAGGTTTGTGCGGCGGTAGCCCGATCCACCAATCAGATCGACGTGGAATTCCTACCCAAGGGCCTGCACGACATCGGTCAGGCGGCTATTATCGAGCGACTCACCGAGACATTGCAGGCCGTCGACGAGTCGGGTTACGACGCCGTGCTGTTCGGTTACGGCTTGTGCTCGAACGGGCTGGTCGGGCTGGCCGCCCGATCGATTCCACTGGTCCTGCCTCGGGCGCACGATTGCATAACGCTCTTCCTCGGCGACAAGGAGCGATACCTGGAATACTTTCACGCCAATCCGGGCGCTTACTTCAAGACGAGCGGTTGGATCGAACGCGGTAGTAATCTGAACCAGTACGCCCCCGACTCCGCCCAGAGTCGTACCGGCATGAACCACACCTATGAGGATCTGCTGGCCAAGTACGGCGAAGACAACGCGAAGTTCCTCTACGAGCAGTTGTCGGAGATGACACGGAACTACAACCGGCTGACGTTCATCGAGATGGGCATCGAACCCGACGATCGCTTCGAGCGACAAGCCCGTGAAGAAGCCAAACAGAAAGAGTGGCAGTTCGAGCACTTGCGGGGCGACATGCGGCTGATCCAAGAACTGGTCGACGGCCCCTGGGACAACGATCGGTTCCTCGTCGTCGAGCCGGGTTACCGAGTGGCTTCCAGCTTCGACGACCTGATCATCCGCGCGGAAAAAATCCCAAGTAGTCTGTCACAGGCAAAGTGATGGGTGCCACTGCTGGCTTGTCCAGCAGTGCGAAGTACACTCGCCGCTGAGACACTGCTGGACAAGCCAGCAGTGGCACCCTATAACCATCCATCAAACGGGATGTGACGGACTCCTAGTCTCGAAGCCCCGGCAAGCACCTCGCATAAAAATGGCCGGAGCGATCGGCGTAACAAAGGTCGGCGCTCCGGATTACCGGATTGCGTGGCCCATGGCCATTGTCCTGACGCCCCGGCTACGATGACCTCTTGCCGGTATTCGGACTCATGCTCGATCGCTTCGGCACTAAAACTATATCATATGCACCACGAAAAAGCAAATTTTCCAGAGCCGCGCGCCGGGGGTTTTTTCAAGCTGCGAGGAACTGCTATAATACTTGGGGAAGATGGGTTAGCTGGAATCAAATTAAACCTTTCTCGTTCCCATGCTTCCGCGTGGGAACGCCATGTTGCGACGCTTCGCGTCGCTGAAGCGAAACATACCGTGGCGTAACGATTTGCGCTGACGCAGGGCCGCAAAGCGGCCAAGCGCCCGTTACGACGCAAAGCATCGTAACGAGTTTTTCAATAGTTCCAAGCGAAATAGTGATACAATGAACGGACGCGAGCGAGTCTTCGGCCTTTTGGAAGGTCAACCAATCGACTGCCTTCCGCAACTGCCGATAACCATGATGTTTGCCGCCGATCAAATCGGCATTCCCTACGGCCAATACGCCGACGACCATCGAGTGCTGGCCGAGGCACAGATTCGCACGGCCGAGCAGTTCGATTTCGATTTCGTCTCGGTAATCTCCGATCCGGCCCGAGAAGCGGCCGATTGCGGGTCGGTCATCGAGTATTTCGACGACCAGCCGCCGGCCGTCAAGGAATCGCAAGCGTTGCTGGGCGAGAAAAGCCTGCTTGCCGGTCTCAAGGTTCCCAACCCGTTGGGCGGAGGACGGATGCACGATCGGGTTGACGGCGTAGCGCTGCTGGCCGAGAAGGTCGGCAAGCAGTTGCCGGTCGAAGGTTGGATTGAAGGCCCTTGTGCCGAAGCGGCCGACCTGCGCGGCATCAACACGCTGATGTTGGATTTCTACGACGACGAAGCTTTCGTCCGCGACCTGTTCGAATTCATCCTCGATATGGAACTGCGGTTCGCCAAGGCCCAGGTTGATGCCGGGGCTGATTGGATCGGCTTGGGCGACGCCGCCGCTTCGTTGGTCGGGCCACAAATCTACGAAGACTTCGTCTGGCCCTACGAAAAGAGGCTGGTCGACGGCCTGCATGAGATGGGCACCCGGGTAAGGCTGCACATCTGCGGCAACATTTCGCGGATACTCAACGGCATCGGGCGGCTGGGGTGCGACATCGTGGACGTCGATTTCCTGGTTCCCTTGGCCGACGCGCGGCGGGCAATGGGTCCGGATCAGGTCCTGCTGGGCAACATCGACCCGGTCTCCGTGCTGATGAACGGCACGCCCGACTCGATCACGGCCGCCACCGCCCAGTGTCACCAGGAGGCCGGTTCGCGGTATATCGTCGGTGCCGGCTGCGAGGTGCCCCGTAAAACTCCGCCGGAAAACCTGCTGGCCCTGCGCGACTACGCCCGAGGCCATCGGCCGTAATATTCTTCCTCGCGACCCCTTTTCCTTGCAACCGAGCGCCGGCGGGAGCACAATATGTGTTCCTGGGCGTTATATCCGCTACTATAGAGAGCCTTGGGCCTATGTAGCGTGTAGTGTAGTAGTGAGGAGTTGGCGGATGGCCGCCGGCTTCCCCGCCCGCCCGGCAGCAGGAATCTCCCCGATGCTTGATATCCTTGTCCCACTGGTGATCCTGGGCTTTGTGGTCGCCGTCATAACGGTGGTGGGCCACGGCATCTGGGTGTTCCTTGCCTTCGTGGCAGGCAAGCTTCTCGACGAGCCGCCCAGCGGGAGAGACTGGAGAGCGAGCAGAAGCGACAGAAAAGGGAAAGAGGGGGCCTTCCAGCGGTGTGTGTACTGCGGGCATATGACAAGGCAGATTAGCTCGCGGTGCGACGGATGCGGCCGAGATATTAGCCGCGGCAACCTACCGGAACTGGCCGATCTGGAAGCGGTTAAGCGGCAATTGAACCGCTTCGAGAAGTCGGGTATGCTCGACCGGCCGACGATCGACAATCTGCTCGCCCGGGTAGAAGCTCGGCGAATGCAACTGATCGAGCCGCCCCCCAAGCCCAAGCCCGTCGTGCCCGAGCCTTCCGAAGACATCTAC
This sequence comes from uncultured Planctomycetaceae bacterium, assembly GCA_964505115.1. GTDB lineage: Bacteria > Planctomycetota > Planctomycetia > Pirellulales > Thermoguttaceae > CAZDHN01. The sequence goes on along the minus strand of CAZDHN010000049.1, from coordinate 5,438 downwards.
CCCTTGGCTGAAGTGGTCGAGGAAGCGCCGCCCATCGCGCCACCGAAGCCCGAGCCGCCGGCCATCCCCAAACGCAAACCGGCGGTTGTCAACTGGCCTTCGCCCAAGCCGGCGATTGTCGCGCCTGACCGTTCGTTGAAAAAGGGTGCCACTGGCGGCTTGTCCAGCAGTGAAGAGCACAAAGGCGGCGACCGCACTGCTGGGCAAGCCAGCAGTGGCACCCATCTTGCTCCGGCCCCACAAGCCAAGCCGGAATTGCCACTTGCGCCGCCGCGCCGTTCCTGGGCGGAGATGCTGGCCGGGTTCATGGAGGAGCGGAACATTCGCTGGGGTGAGTTGATTGGCGGGCTGTTGGTTGTCTGCTCGTCGGTCGCCTTGGTGATCAGCCTCTGGGAAAAGCTCAACACGATACCCTACTTCCCCTTCTTCATCTTCGTCACCGTTACCTCGGCCATCTTCGGCGTGGGGCTCTACGCCCATCATCGCTGGCGGTTGGAATCAACCAGTCAAGGCATCTTGACGATTGCCATGTTGCTGGTGCCGCTGAACCTCGTGGCCATGGTCGGCATATCGCAAGGCCAATGGACCTTCATGGCGTTGGCCGCCGAGCTTGTTTCGCTCGGCATATTCGCCTGGCTGGTCGGACTGGCCGCCCAAGCGCTTGTACCCCGGGGAAGATGGCTGGCCGTGCTGGCCGTGGTCGGCAACTCGGCCGTCGTGCTTCTGACGGGCCGGCTGACCGGCCTGGAAGATGTCGGCCGGCAACTCGCCGTCGGATTGCTGCCGGTCGCCCTGTTCGGCACGGCCATGGGGTTGTATCTACGCCGGGTATCGAAACAGGCCGAGTTCGACCTATCGGACGTGGCGGCCCTGTTCACGCTATTGGGGACGGGCGGGTTCGCGCTGGTTACGGCACACGGGCTGTTGGTTGTGCGAGCGGCCGAAGTGGCCGGACTGGCAACGACCTTGAACTGCCTGTCGCTGCCGCTGGCCTTGGGATCGATGATAACCCTGTTCGCCGGGTTTACCGTCGCGAGCCGCCTGGTCGGTCGGGCCGAGTTGGCAATCTACCGAACGGCCGGCACGACGGTCGCGCTTGTCGGCGCCGCCCTGATGCTGGCCGCCTTGGGATTGGCCTGGCCACGGCCGATTGCCATCCTGACCGTCGGCGCGGTGAACTGCGCGGCGCTGGTGTTTGTTGCCTTTCGATATCGAATGGCGTTGGCCCACGGGCCGGCGATGGCTTGCGCGGCGGCCGTTTATCTGACCGGATTGCACGTCTTCCGTGGCGACCTCGATCTTATCACGCCGAGCCAATCGAACGTCGACATGCTCCGCCTGGCCGTGAGTGCTCCCAGCGGGACCGCCTTGTGTGCCTTCTTCGCACTGCTGGCACTGGTGGCCGAAGTGCTCTTTAGGCGCGGATACGCCCGGCATGCTCTGCTCTATGGGATCGGCTCTGCCGTGGTGGCGGTGGCCAGCCTGTCGATAACGAACCTGCACGCGCTGAATGACGGCGGGATCGACGCACTTAGGGCGGCCCTGCTCCATGCGATTTACGGATTGGGCGGCGTTTGGCTGGCCGCGCGTTGGGGGCGCGGGGAATTGACCTATCTCGGCCTCGGCCTGTTGGGCGCCGCCGCGCTTTGGGCCGGCTGGTGGCAAGCCGACCGGATCGGCGTAACCTGGGCAATGGTCGCCCTGCTGACACACGCCTCGCTCGTCGTGGTGGCCGGGCTGGGGTTGAGAGCGTGGGCCGGGCGAGTGCCGCCCGGCAAGTTTCGCGATGAGCTGTCGCGAGTGCTCATCGGGCCGTTCGACGACGTTGCCCTGATCTCGTCGGCCTTGACCATACCGCTTTGGTTCGCGGTAATGCTTATGGCGAGCATGGCGTGGCTGTCGGCGTGCCTCTTCTGGCTGGCGGCCATCTGGCTGGTGATCGCTTGCAGCAGGCGGATGTCCGAGTTGCTGACCGGCTGCCAAATCGTCTTGGTGCCGGCCGTCTGCACGGCGGTTGCCGCCTGGCTGGAACATCAGCCCTGGATGAACGATTTGACCCATCAATGGCTCGACCCGCGAAGCCTGCAAGCCCAAGGCGTGGGTCTGGCGTTACTCGCCCTGGCATGGATGATCGCCCGACTGGCCTTTCGCGCAAACACCGCCGCCCAAAAGTTGTTCGAGAACGCTCGGCCGGCTGTCGACCGGATCGTCCTGCACGCGGTCGCCCTTGGCCAGTTCATCCTGATCGCCTTGCATGTCCTGCCCGGATGCCTTGACGAAGTGCTGCCCGTCCCAATCCCCGTCACCGGGCCGGTTGCCTTGCAGGCGTGTGGGTCGGGCGCCTGGCTGCTGCTGGCGATTATCGCGGCCACGATGATTGGCTCGCTTTGGCAGCGCTGGGACGAGGTCGAACTGACAGGCGGCCTGCTGTTGTTGGTCACAGTGCCCTGGCTGATCGCAGAGCGGTTTGTTGACGATCTGGCCGTCGGCTCGGCGCTAAGATGGGGATTGGCACTCTGCATGATTCTCTGCTCGGCTGTTATTTGGCACCGACGGCGGCTTCGACTGATCTGCCTGCGCGTGGGAATGCGGATTCGTACCGGTCGACAAGCGGCGCAATTGTCACGCGGACTGACGATCGTCCTGGCCGGCCTGCCCGTGTTGGTGCTAACCGTCCTGGCGGCACTCGTGCAGATAAGCGGTTCCACGCCTAACGGCCCGGTGGATGGTAGCTTTTTCGAGTCGATCGGCCCGAACGTATCGTATCTGCTGCCGCTGATTCTGGTTGCCGGCGGCCTGGTTGCCTTCGCACTGCGGGAGAAGTCGGCCGGCTATGCGTTTTCGGCCGGTCTGGTCGTGGAGATGATCGTCACGCTGGGTTACGCCCTGGCCGTGGCGACTGACCCCGCCCGCTGGTTCGACATTGCCGAGTGTGTCACGCTGCTGCAACTCGCCACGATCGCGGCGGCCGCCTGGGCCGGGCTCTGGCTGCTGGCTCGCGTCTGGCTGAACGTCTGGCGCGAAGGCCCCGACCGCGAGTCGGCTCGCAAACTGATGAGCCTGCAACTGGCTATCGGCACCGCGGGCAACATCCTGCTGCTGGTGCCGGCGCTGGTCTGCCTGGCGGTCTTTCATCCCGATTGGCAGCAGTGGACCGTTGCGGCCGGCGCGCCGCTGGGCTGGATTGCCCTGGTATTGGTCGTGGCGGTGATCGTCCTGCGGCAGATTCAGACGGGCAGACGCTTGTCGGCGGACGTTGCCGGTCTTGTAGGCATGGCCGCGTTGGGGTTGGCGGCCTGCACGATCCAAGCCCATTGGCCCGACTGGGGTTATCGCGCCTTGATGCTCGGCTGGGCCTCGTTCAGCCTGTTCATCGTGGCGGCGATCTGGTGCGTGGCGGCGTTGCGAACAATGTCCGACCAACAGCAGCACGAGTTGATTCGGGCGGCCGCCATTTGGGTTCGGCTGGCCGGCATGGCGGGCGTCCTGCTGGGGCTGAAGGCGGCCATGCAGCACGACGACCAACTGTGGGCCGCCGCGGCAATCGGGCTGGCCAGTTTGGCAAGCGCGACGATGTCGTTGTGGCAACGCCGCGAGGGCTGGGCGCTGGCCGCCGCGCTGGGCGTGAATCTGGCCGGCTCGTTGGTCGTTTGGCATTACGAGCGATCTTACGACTTCGGCCAGTGGTGGAGCCGGCTTCTGGAAGCCAATATCGTCGCCTCGTCGCTGGTGGCCCTGGTTTGGCTGGCCACCCGACGCTGGCTGCTGGGCCTGCGCAAGCTGTCGCTCGGCCGCGGCCCCTTATTGGCGGTCCAGGTTGCCTTGATCCTGACGGGCATCGTGGCCATGCTCTCGCTGCCGATCATTCATCTGGTCACGTCACCGCAACAACTCCCCAACTGGATGACCAAACTGGCCGACGCGCCCGCCTGGGGAGCCCTGGCGCTGGCCGTCGCCGCCATCGGCTGGTTCGCCGTGCAGCTCTCGCCACGCAAGTGGCCGCACGCGGTCTTCGGCCTGGTGACGGGCGCGGCCGTGCTGGGTGTCTGCCATACGGCCAACTTCAACGGCCAGCCGTTCTGGGGCGATTGGCTATCGTACTACGCCATGCTCTGCGCATTGGCCACCGCCGGTATGGTTGTGTTGCTGCTGGGGATGACGTTTGCCATGGGGACTGGTCCATTTTTCGGCTGGAAGACGCTTTCCTGGATTAACCGCTGGCCGAAAACATGGACCTGTCCCCTTCCGTGGCGCAAAGGGGACAGTCCCATTTTTGCGGCGAAAACGGTTGATTCGCACGCGAAGTCCAGTGCGCCGCAAAAATCGGGACAGTCCCCGGCACGGTCGGCCGCTCGCGTTTGGACGACGGGCATTGGCGCGATTATCGTCGTGCCGGCCGTCTTCTGGTGCAACGCCGATCCCGGCGGCCCTTGGGTCTCGGTTTGGGCACTGGCGGCCGTCGCCGTGATGGCCGGAATACTGGCAAGCTGGCAACGGCTGCCGGCTTACGTTTTCATCTCCGGGCTGCTGATCAACGCGGCCGGCACGGTCTGCTGGATTGTCTGGGGACAGCCGTACAACCCCACGCAGCTTCTGGCCACGAATGTCCTCTGCCTGGCAATCGGATCGGTTGTCTGGTCGCTGGTCGGGTTCTATTACTCAAGGCGTGAGTCCAAGACACGACCGTTGAAAAAAGGGGCCAGGGGCCAGGGACCAGGGGCGAGTGAAACACCGTCCACCGCAGTTCTTTCTCGCCCCTGGTCCCTGGCCCCCGACCCCTTCACGCCGTTTGCACATCTGGCGACCGTGGTGGCGATCGGAGCAATCTGGCTGGGTGTCGTGCTGGGTATCGCAATCGACCTGACGGAGGTCGGGCATGTCTGCATCGGCAGGCTGAGTTGGATCGCCCTGGCGGCGACCGTCGTGGCGTTGGCCGTCTCGGTTTGGGACCGCTCGGCCCGATTCGCCCTGCCGGGACTCTACTGCGCCGGACTGTCGGCCCTGGGCATGGCGATTATTCTCCGCGACTTCGCGCCGCGCGAACTGTATTGGACCGCCGCGCCCGAAATTGTCGGCTACGCACTAACGCTGGCCTGCGTTGGTTGGATACTCAGCCGCGTCCGGGCGATTCGCCAAGTATTGCGGGTGCCCAACGAACAGGCGCGGCAGCCGGTCGGATGGTTCATGCTCGGCCAGGCAGTTCTGGTCGCGACGGCCGTCGGGCTGGGCGTTTGGATGGCACTCGACTTCCGCTTCGATCCGGTCGGCTTGGGCAAAGCCCTGTTCGGCCTGTCGGGCCGGCTGCCGGCCATCGCGGTGGCGCTAATGGCACTGGGCACGTCGATCGTAATGGCGGCCCATCCAACGCGAACCTGGCGAATGCTGTGGCAATACGCCGCGCTGGGCTCCGGCCTGATACTACAAACCTTCTCCGGCTG